>NZ_BAAHWV010000006.1:0-150319 GCF_054601255.1 Viscerimonas tarda
TGGGGGCGTCTCCGGTTTTATAGGCGATGCCTTCCACTTTTCCGGCGATGTTCTCTTCGGTGAGGACGTCTTCGGGCGCTTCTACTACGCCATTCGGGGCATAGACTACTTCGTCGCCGGATTGATTGGTTTTGTCTGCTTTTTCGGATATTTCCGTTAAAAGAGCATTGTCGTTGTCGTAAACAATATCTGCTACGGCATTGGCGCTATCGCCGGGATTTATTCGTTCTAATTCTACACTCATAGTTTTATAATTTTATCATATACCCGATAGATAAAATTCTTCTTCCGAACAACAAAGGGACATACAATTATGTACATCCCTTCGGTATTATAAATAGAATAAGAAACAGTTTCTTAGTCGTTTAACAGACTTGCACTACCCATCAGGGCAGCTTCTTCGCCCAATGCGGTAATGACTACGCGCACCGGTGGATTCAACTCATTCAGGTCTTTTCTCAACAAACCGGTAAACAAATGTTCCGACAGCGCGATGTTACCACCCATTAAAATTGTATCGGCTTTCTGTTCTTTTGCCAGTGGAACCAAAAAATCGTGCAGACTTTCTCCGAATTCATCAAAGACCTGTTTTGCTTTTGCATCGGTACTGTTCACAACGCCGTCAACCAAGTCTTTCACTTCGTATATTTTTGTACCGGTCAGTTCTTCGTAACGTCTGATAAACCAGCTGGTAGAGATGTAATACTCAGCGGTTTCGCCCTTAAATGGCGCACACCACAGGTTGGCATCTTCCGATACGCCATCAAAGTAGTATGCCGAACCAAATCCGGTGCCCAAGGTGATACCAATTGCTCTTTTGCTGCCTTTACCGGCTCCGCCAAAGACTTCACCCAACAAAAAACATTCGGCATCGTTCTTGAAGCGAATATTCTCCGGTTTGAAATGGGTGCGACCGGCCAATTCCTGCCTGACGCTCATTTTGAAAAGAGACCTGAATTTTTCTTGTTCTTCTATCAAACAGATTCCGTTGGGATAGTCGAATGGGCCGGGCATAGCCAAACCTATTCCTTTTATCAACTCTGGGTCAATGCCTTTTTCTTCAGCAATTTGCACTATTTTTGCGATAGCTTCTGTCCAGGCGGACAAGATACTTTCGGCGCTTCCCAATGCGTCAACTTTTAAACGAAAATCACTATCCCTGACAATTTCGGCAGCTGTTAAATCTATTAAGGCTGTTGTAATGTGTCCTCCGCCTATATCGGCGCCAATTGCATATTTTTTCATGTTTTTTTATTGAGGTGAATTTAATAAGATTGTTTATTTAGCTTTTATTTAAAAACGTACCAAAAATAGTCATTTAACAGATACATTGCAGTATCATTCGACCAAAATTTCCCCGAGATAGGTAAATAAAAGTTAATTCTACTTTTTCACCCAGATTTTGGTGATTTCGCCAAATACCAGCTTGTGGTATGCTTTTGCATCTTTATACCCCGATTCTATAAAGTCTATGTATTCTTGTTTGTAAAAATCTTTGGGGCTAACAGTCGTTATTTCCATCAGTTTGCACTCAAGAATAAGGCGCGCTTCCTTGTAGGTTGTGTTGCCCGATGGGGTTAATACGTTGGTCAGGGTGGTTTCTTTCATTTTGTTGGTGCCTTTTCCTGTTTTTGAACCGAAAAACAACACCTGATCCTTATATTGGTCGTCGAAGTACGACATGGTGTAGGTTTCTTCCTTTTTCATCAACTCCAGCGTGTAGCGATTTGCGCGCAGGAAACACCAGGTTACGGGCTTCTCGAACAGCAGTCCCCAACCGCCGAAACTGGCCGTCATCGAATTATAAGTTAGCGTATCGCCGGCAGTAATCACCGTAAAATCCTGCCCTACAGTTTTGAACACATTGTCGGTCAAGGCCGTTGCATCAATTGCCTGGAATAACTCGTCGAAGGTTTTCGTCTTCACATCCACCGCTTCAAGCGTTGAGTCTGCCTGAGTGGCGTCTGCCGCTTCGGAATTTTCTTTTTTCGTTTCGGTGCAAGCAGCCATAAATGCCAGGCTCAATGCGAATAATAATACTTTTTTCATCCGTTATATTTTAGTTATTGAATAATTTTCTATGTTTTCTCAATAAAATTTCGTTCAGGATTCACGGCTACCAGTTTGAATAGCTTGTCGGAGGGGCGAATTTTATCTGTTTTTATTGAGAAGCGTTCGCCTTTTTGGGTTTCGTTCACCGGTTTGAGCTCAACGCGTATTTCGTCCACAATTTGGGTTATGGCGCCGGTTGTAGGGCCGGTAATCAGTATTTCGTCGCCTACTTTCAGCGATTGTGTTTCCACTAAAAACTCGGCTACACCCAAATTGGAGAAATATTTAATCCCTTTCCCGATATATACCTTGCGTTTGGTTGCTTCCGAACCATAATTCATCGACCACTCGCCCAGGCGTTGGCCTAAATAATAGCCGTCCCAAAATCCGCGGTTGAACACCATTTTAAGGCGTTCGTCCCAGCCTTTTACCTTTTCTTCGGAAAACGTTCCCTCGCAATAGGCTTTCACGGCTTCCTTGTAGCATTCGGTTACTGTTCGCACATATTCCGGCCCGCGGGCGCGTCCTTCTATTTTGAATACACGCACTCCGGCATCCATCATTTTGTTCATAAAGTGGATGGTTTTCAGGTCTTTGGGCGACATGATATACTCGTTGTCTATTTCGAGTTCTATTTCGCTGTCCTTATCTTTTACGGTGTATCCCCTGCGGCATATCTGGTTGCAGGCTCCCCTGTTGGCGGAAAGGTTTTTCTCGTGCAAGCTCAGATAGCATTTCCCCGACACAGCCATACACAAGGCGCCATGACTGAACATCTCGATGCGGATAAGTTCGCCGCCGGGGCCTTTGATTTGCTGAGCAATTATATCGTTATAGATGGCGGCCACCTGATTCAGATTCAATTCGCGCGCCAACACCACCACATCGGCAAACCGAGCGTAGAATTTAAGGGCTTCGGTATTGGTGATATTCAACTGGGTGGACAAATGTATCTCAACGCCAATGCTGCGGGCGTACATCATCACCGACACATCGGAGGCAATAATGGCCGATACTCCCGCTTCTTTTGCCTTGTCTATTATCTGCTTCATCAGCTCAATATCCTTATCGTAGATAATGGTATTGACTGTCAGATAGCTTTTTATATTATTCTCCCTGCATATTCCGGCAATATTCCGCATATCGGCGAAGGTAAAATTATTCGCCGATTTGGCACGCATATTCAAGCCTTCGATGCCAAAATAAACCGAGCCTGCCCCCGCCTGAATGGCCGCAGCAAGCGAATCATACGACCCAACAGGAGACATTATCTCAAATTCGGCAGTATTTCTCATTGTTTTTTGTATTTTCTCATAAATCGAATTAGCGCACATTAGATACTAACTGCTAAATTCTCCCCTGCAATTGTATAATAGGCATTTTGAAGCTGGTGCAGGTAGTTCAGTTTCTTTTCTTCAACACCATGCCGCGATTCGGTGGAGAAACTGGACAAGAACAGTTTGTAGTCTCCTTTTTCCTTTATGAGGATAAATTTTTCGTCGATGTAGAATTTGTCCACATCCTTCAACAAAACGGCTAGCGCTATGCAACTGATACTTCGTTTCACTTCAAAGTTACACCGGTTTAGAAGCAAATCGTCGCTAAGAGGAATTTCTTCTACTTCAAGGGCGTTTATGTCATTTATTTTCGCATTATTTGCATCAATGACCTCAATTTTGGTAACCCTGAATATTTTTCTGTCGGCTTTAGTTCGCAGGTAATTATTGATTCTTATACCTTCTATATTCATAACTACTAACTTTATGTATTTGAAATGCTAAATTACACAATATAAGGATAAAACCAAACAAAAAGAGATGGAGATTGCAGTTTCTCCATGTTAACCTCTCTTTTTGGGGCAACAAAAGCCAACTTTTCCGGCTGGCTTTCAAATCATTACCAAGTACACATGACGAGACTCGAACTCACACAGGCTATCGCCCACTACACCCTGAATGTAGCGTGTCTACCAATTCCACCACATGTGCATACTTTATTGGTGTGCAAATTTAATACTTTTTTCCGAAAACAGAACTGTATTAAAGCGTTTTTTTTGTAGAAAAATCAAAGGGAAGATTGAAAACGAGAAAATGAGATTTTGAATCTCGTTGTCAATATTAATATCAATATGACCGCAAAAAAATGACCGGAAGAAAAAATCCTCCGGTCATCGTTGTATAAAGGTTTATTCGTTATCACAGTTTCCTAGCGCCGTCCTTGATAACTACGTCATATACGAGAGGTTTGATTTTGAATTCCTTTTCGTATGCTTCGGTGGTTTTTTCGATGAAGTTGTCGTACAATTCATCTTTCACCAAGTTGATGGTACATCCGCCGAATCCTCCACCCATAACGCGCGAACCGGCAACGCCGTATTCTTTGGCTTTTTCGTTGAGGAAGTCGAGTTCGGGGCAACTAACTGTGTATTTCAGGCTCAGGCCGGTATGTGTTTCGTACATTTTGCGTCCTGCGGCTTCGTAATCGCCTTTTTTCAGGTATTCGCAAGTATCAAGCAACCGTTGGATTTCTTCGATAACAAACTCGGCGCGAATATAATCCACCGCGCTCACTTTGGCCGAAACTTCTTTCAGCATATCCAAGTTGGCATCGCGAAGCAATTTCACTTCGGGGCGCTTTTGAGCGATGGCTGCCACTACCCTTTCGCACGATTCGCGGCGTTCGTTGTATTCTCCGCCAAGCATGTGCGCCACGCAGGTGTTGATTAGCGCCAGCTTGTATCCTTTGGGATTGAATGGGAAATATTCGTATTCCAGCGAACGGCAATCAAGACGAATCAGCGAGCCTTCCTTGCCGAAGCATGAAGCAAACTGATCCATGATACCGCATTTCACACCCACATAGTTGTGTTCGGTTGACTGGCCGATAAGCGCCAGCTCGAAAAGGTCGAAACCTAAATTAAATGTATCGTTGAGAGCAAAGCCCACACAACTTTCGAGTGCAGCCGACGACGACATACCTGCTCCGAGCGGCACATCGCCCGAAATAATGATGTCGAATCCGGGTATTTTTGCGCCTCTTTTAGTCATTTCGCGAACCACGCCGAAGATGTACTGCGCCCAACGTTCGTTTGGTTTGTCGGCTTCCTCCAGTCCGAATTCGCTGTTGAGCGATACTTTTTCGGCATTTTCATCGGGTGCATAGCCCCGTACTTTGCTTGTGCCATTGGGTTTGATAACAGCATAGATAGCTTTATCAATTGCGCCGGGCAATACAAAACCGCCGTTGTAGTCGGTATGCTCCCCGATAAGGTTAATACGTCCGGGAGAGGTGTACACTACGCCTTCCGAGCCATAAAGTGATTTGAATTTTTCTTGAATTTTTGATGTATCCATTATTATTTTAATTTGAGTTTTAAATAATCAGCAAATCAGCAAACTCATATTCATTTGCTAATTTGCTGATTTACACATTTGCTGATTATTAATCTACCGGAATGTCTTTATTTACATTCTTACATCCAATCAGGGCGTAATACAGTAAGTAAGCAAGACCGGCGATGATTACGAAATAACTGATCCGGTAAGAAGTTATGTCGGCAATCCAGTTTTGCACCAAAGGCAAGATACCGCCGCCAACTACCATCATCATAAAGATACCCGATGCGGCTGCCGTATATTTACCCAAGCCTTCGACTGCGAGGTTGAAAATCCCCCCCCACATAATGGAAGTACAAAGTCCGCAAAGAACCAGCAACAAGGCGCTTATCGGCACTGTAACAGCATCAAAGCCCGAGCCTGTGAATACGGGCATCTTGGTTCCAATTTCATTAGGCAGGAAGATGGCAAGCAATACCAGCACAATACCCAACGAAGAAACGGCAGTAAGCTGCGTTTTACTCGACACTTTACCGCCGACAAGTCCGCCCAGGAACCGGCCAACGAGCATCAGCAACCAGTATGTTCCGGCCACAAAACCGCCAATGGAGGCAGCTTTTGCAGGGTCTAAGCCCGCGCCTTTGTCCGTAACGTCCGAAAGGAAGAAATTCAATGTGCCGGGGATGCCGATTTCGATGCCCACATAGATGAAGATACCCACAACACCCAATACAAGGTGGCGGAAACTCCACGGGCTGTGGTCAAATTTTGTAGATGCAGTAGCTGTTGCTTGCGGTTCGGTAATCGGAATAAACGAAAGAATGACGAATGCAGCAGCAAAAACCACCATAGCTATGTACAGCACAGGATTAACATCGGTAATGGCCGTATCTTTGGTAATTTCGCCAATCAATGCACCTACAAACATAGGTGTAAGCGTTGCCGAAAGTGAGTTGAATGAACCACCGATTTGCAATAGCTGGTTGCCTTTGTTTCCGCCGCCACCCAGCAAATTCAGCATCGGGTTTACAACCGTGTTCAACATACAAACCGAGAAACCGGCAACAAATGCACCGAACAAATAAACGAAGAAATTTGCCGGCAAGCTGAACAATTCGGCGCCAACGCCCACTACGCCCGACAAGTATTGGATAAATACACCCAAAAGGCCAACTGCAATAGCTACAAGCGCGGTTTTTTTGTAACCGATTTTTGTCAGCAATTTACCTGCGGGAATACCCATAAACAGGTAGGCGAGGAAATTCATCATATTCCCCATCATTCCCAGGAAGTTTGAGCCTTCCAATGCCGGTTGGTTTTTCCAGATAACGCCAATAGGCGCTGCAAGGTTGGTTACGAAAGAAATCATGGCAAACAGGAAAATCATAGTTACTATCGCTACTATGTTGCCATTTTGTTTTTGATTTGTCATAAAATTTTGTTTTTAGTTAGATTGTAATTAGTTATTATTTAGTGTAAAATTTATAGCTGGTTTTGCTTTCAAATTTCTCCGAAGGTTTCAGTATCACGGTCGGATATTCGGGTTTGTTTATGCTGTCGGGATAGTGTTGTGTTTCAAAACAAACCGCGCTCCGTTCGGGGTAGCGTTGCCCGTTTTTGGCCACAAAGTTTCCGGTCATCCAGTTTCCGGTGTACATTTGCACACCCGGCTCGGTGGTGTATGTTTCCATAACGATGCCCGTTTTGGGCGAATAACATACCACAGCCAAATCGCCTGCCTTTTTGTTCAATATATAGGTATGGTCGTAGCCTTTTCCGAAAATAAGCTGTTCAAACGGTTCGTTGATACGCGCCCCGATTGCGGTTTCGTCCGAAAAATCCATGGGAGTTCCGGCCAGCTTTGCGGGTTTTCCGTAAGGTATAGCCGTATCATCGGTCGGAAGGTATTCGTCCGAATAAATTTTCACCAGATGGTCGCCAATGTAAGGGTCTCCGGCGCCCGACAAATTGAAATAGGAGTGATTGGTGAGATTGATGATGGTGGTTTTGTCCGTGGTAGCTTCGTAGGCTATCTCCAGGGCGTTGTCATCCGTCAGTTTGTAAGTTATCTTTACGCTCAGGTTTCCGGGGAAGCCTTCTTCGCCGTCTTTGGAGAAGTAAGTGAGTTCGAGCGTTTGCCCGTCTGTTTGTTTGGCATCCCACACCACTGCGTTAAAACCTTTAAGTCCGCCATGAAGATTATTCGGGCCATTATTTACAGCAAGGCTGTATTCTTTTCCTTCCAGCGTAAACTTGCCTTTGGCAATCCGGTTGCCAGTTCTGCCGCAAACAGCGCCAAAGTAAGGTTCTTCTGATTTCAGGTATTCGGCAATGGAATCGTGTCCCAAGACTACGTCCACCCAATTGCCTTTTTTATCGGCTGCCAGCAACGAAACTATTTTGGCTCCATAGTTTGTTACCGTAATTTCGGCGCCCGATTTATTCGTTAAAACAAAAAGCTGAACTTGTTTTCCGTCCACCTTGGCATCAAACTCGCCGGGATTCAATCCAGACTTTGTTTTTACTGGTTTATCAAAACTCATAATGGTATATATTTTAAAGTTAATTCTACTCTATCTGGATTTGGACGTAAAAATAACACCAACTTTGTTATTCTTCCCCATAATAAGATGTGTTCTAAAACATACAATAAGACAGAAGCTATTGCAGGTAAAAAAACGTACCAAAGTTAGTGTTTTTAATTGATATTTATTCCTCTTTTATATGTCAAAAAACAAGAATTTTGTCTCAAAAGAAGAAGAATTTTGCCGAAAAAGCCCGAATAGCGTAAAAAGTTAGCCGGAAAAAGAAGAAAAACCCCGAAGAAAAATGAATTTCTTCGGGGTTTAGTTGTGTGTTTTTTGTCTTTTATTGTTATTGCCAACTTTTTGGCAGATACACATTAATATATATAAGACAAGTTATCGAACTGTTTTACGCTTCTGCTTTCGGCAAAACCGAAACAAACGATCTGTCGTTTCTTTTGCGGCGGAAAGCAACTGTGCCATCAATAAGGGCATACAAGGTATGATCTTTACCAATACCCACATTTTCGCCCGGATGATGAGTTGTACCTCTTTGGCGAATGATGATATTTCCTGCTTTCACAATTTCGCCACCGAAAACTTTAACACCTAATCTTTTACTTTCTGATTCGCGGCCGTTCTTTGAACTACCGACTCCTTTTTTATGTGCCATTTTCTTTTAACTTTTTAAGGGGGGGTTAAGCAATAATGTCTTTTACTGTTACTTCGGTGAAGTGTTGGCGATGTCCGTTTAATTTACGGTGTCCTTTTCTTCTTTTCTTGTGGAAAACCAGCACTTTGTCGCCTTTTACAAGGGAGCCTACTTCAACAACTACTTTTGCGCCCTCAATAACAGGGGAGCCAATGGTAACAGTACCATTATTGTCTATTAATAAAACTTTTTCAAACTCGGCAGTTGTGCCTTGTTCTGCATCAATTTTGTGGACGAACAATTTCTGATCTTTTTCTACTTTAAATTGTTGTCCCTGAATGTCAACGATAGCGTACATATATATAATGTATTTGCTTGTTACGTGCCTGAGGCGAATCTTCAACCGAGATTTCTTGTCTGCCTATTAGCAATCGGGACACAAAAGTAGTTGTTTTCTTCAAAAAAACAAATTCTATTTTCTAATTTACATGCCAAACTCGTTCTAAATTATGTTAAAGTTTTTTAAGCGCTTGGGGTATCCCCATGGCAAACGCATGAAAAATTTTACCGCTTATGCCTTTCGGTAAAGTTGCTGATATGAGCAGGAGATTTCTCGCTACGCTCGAAATGACCGTCTCTTTTTGGGGAGAGGGGATGAGGAAGCGGCGGCTTCGCCGCCGCTTCCTCATCCCTTAAACCACCAACAGGCAAGTCATTCCGACCAAAGGGAGGAATCTCATCCGTAATAGTAGTTCTAATTTTTTTCATGCGGTTGCCCTGGGGTATCCTTTGAGTTTTCAGTTTTTAGTCGAATATTTCGTAAATCATTTTCTGTATGTGAAAATAAAGGCTTACCTTTGCGTGCTTTTATTTTGCACATAAATACAAAATACAAACATGAAAATTGCAATTGTAGGGACAGGCTATGTAGGGCTGGTTACCGGAACATGTTTTTCGGAAATGGGGACAGATGTTTTCTGTATTGACATAGACGAAAAAAAGATTAGTGATTTAAAGAACGGAATTATTCCGATTTATGAGCCCGGATTGGAAGATATGGTTACCCGAAACCACCGTGCCGGACGTTTACAGTTCTCTACCGACCTGAAAAATGTATTGAATGAGGTGGACGTTGTTTTTAATGCAGTGGGAACTCCTCCCGACGAAGATGGAAGCGCCGATTTGAAATATGTATTGGATGTTGCGCGCACTGTCGGACAAAATTTAACAAAATACATTTTAGTAGTAACCAAAAGTACGGTTCCAGTAGGAACTGCCCGGCTGGTGAAGAAAACCATCAAAGACGAACTCGATAAACGCGGGCTTTCGGACTTGGAATTTGATGTGGCCTCGAATCCCGAATTTTTGAAAGAAGGGACTGCTCTGGACGATTTCATGCATCCCGACAGGGTTGTTGTGGGATTGGATGCAGGCGCCGACAAGGCAAAAGAACTGATGGAAAGGCTGTATAAACCATTCATACTGAACAACTACCGCATGATATACACCGATATTCCATCGGCGGAAATGATTAAATATGCAGCAAATGCCATGCTGGCGACACGCATTAGCTTTATGAACGATATAGCCAACCTGTGCGAGCTTGTTGGGGCGGATGTGAACAAAGTACGCGCCGGAATAGGTTCCGATGTGAGAATAGGCTCAAAATTTTTATACCCCGGTTGCGGATATGGCGGAAGCTGTTTTCCAAAAGACGTAAAGGCGCTCATCAATACGGCCAAGAAGTACGGCTACGAGATGAAAGTGCTTCAAGCAGTGGAAGATGTGAATGAAAAACAAAAGAGTATTTTGCACGAAAAACTGCTGAAATATTTTGATGGAAACCTGAAAGGAAAAACAATTGCTTTGTGGGGGCTGGCTTTCAAACCCAAAACCGATGACATGCGCGAAGCGCCTTCTATTACGCTGGTAGAAAGTTTGTTGAAAGACGGAGTAAGCATCCGCGCATACGACCCGGTTGCAATGGAAGAAGCAAAACGCCGATTGGGAGACAGAATCAGCTATGCTAGAGACATATACGATTCGGTTTTAGATGCCGATGCCATCGTACTGGTTACTGAATGGAATGAATTTCGCCTTCCTTCGTGGTCGGTGATAAAGAAAGTTGTAAAAAATCCCGTTATTTTCGACGGGCGTAACGTTTATAATAAAGAAGATATAACGGATGCAGGATTCCAGTATTATAGCATTGGAAATGCATCGCAAAAAAACTAAATTAAGTGAGATTGTATATGAAAAATATTTTAGTGGCTCTATTTTTCTTTTCAACCGTTTTTGGCGGGGGTATTCTTTATGCTCAAAGCACAATGACTGATGATCAGATTGTTGAATTTATCGCAGACCAAAATAAAAAGAATATATCTCAACAAGACATCGCAACGGCCTTGCTGAAACAAGGCATAACCCCTGCGCGTCTTCAGCAGATACAAGAAAAATACGGGCAAACTCAAGAAAAAACCAAACAAACAACACCTGTAACCGGAGTTATACGAGAAAATCCGATTGAAGAGGGCGTTTCGGACAAGGAATTTAATGACGTGAAAGATGAAGTTGCGGGTGCGAGTATCTTTGGCCGAAATATTTTTAATAACCCAAAACTAACTTTTTCCCCCGATGTAAACTCCCCTACTCCGGTGAACTACATGTTGGGAACAGGCGATGAAGTCATCATCGAAATTTGGGGCGCTTCGCAAATGACAATCAGGGAAACAATTTCTCCCGAAGGTAATATAAACATCGACGCTATCGGCCCTGTCTATTTGAATGGAATGACTGTTGAAGAAGCCAACAAGTATCTTCGAGACAGGTTTAGCAATGTGTTTGCAGGCGTAGGAGACGGTAGTTCCCAAATAAAATTGACGCTCGGACGGATACGCACCATTCAGGTGAGCGTTATGGGCGAAGTATCTGTACCCGGCAATTATGCCGTTTCGTCCCTATCTACTGTACTGCATGCCCTTTATCGATCGGGAGGAGTGAACGACATCGGTTCTCTTCGTTCGATAAAAATCTATCGGAGCGGGAAATTGTTGAAAGATTTGGACATATACCAGTATATTCTGAACGGAAATGTGGAAGACGATGTCCGCCTGAATGACAAAGACGTCATCATTGTTTCGCCGTACAATTGTTTGGTTGAGATTACGGGCAAAGTAAAACGCCCGATGAAGTACGAAATGAGAACGGACGAAACAGTCCTCGACCTGATTAATTATGCCGGTGGCTTTGTGGGTGATGCCTATAAAGACAATGTGCGCCTTACACGATTGAGCGGCAACCAGAAAAAGATATACACGCTCAATCAAGAGAACTTTAGCTCGTTCGACATAGCCGATGGAGACTTGCTGGTGGTCAGTCCCGGGTTAGACTTGTTCGAGAACCGGGTAGAAATAAAAGGCGCTGTTTTCAGAGGAGGCTTTTATGAAATTGGAGCCGATGTGAAAACCGTGAAGGATTTGATAGAAAAATCCGGAGGACTGCGTGGCGATGCTTTTCTGAACAGAGGTGTTATTATAAGGGAAAAAGATGATTTGACAAGCGAAACAGTCGCCGTTGATGTAAGGAAGCTATTGAGTGGCGAAATACCGGATATTCCACTACGGAAAAACGATACGTTCTACATTCCTTCGATGACGGATATAACAGAAGATAAGATATTTACCATTTATGGCGAAATACCCCGGCCAGGGTCTTACGCCTATGCCGATAATACAACATTGGAGGATTTGATTATTCAGGCAGGAGGATTATTGGAGTCGGCCTCCATGGTTAAAGTGGATATTGCCCGCCGGGTTTCCGACCCGCGTAGTCTGAGTGATGACCGGGTATTGTCGGAAACATATACGTTTGGTTTAAAAGATGGATTAGTAGTTGATGGAACCTCCGGCTTTGCCTTGGAACCCTACGATCATATTTACGTGCGGAGAAGCCCCAATTACCATACCCAACAGAATATTGTGTTGCAGGGAGAAGTTACTTTCCCCGGAACGTATGCCTTAAACAAAAAAACAGAGCGGATTTCGGATGTAATAAAAAGAGCCGGATCCCTGACAACCGATGCCTATTCCAAGGGAGCAAGACTTGTCAGAAAACGCACCGAAGAGGAATTGTTCAAGTCGCAAACAGCATTGAAAATGTCGATGCAAGGAAGCTTGAAAGATTCAATATCGGTTAAAACGCTGAATTTGGATGAGTTTTATGATGTGGGCATCGAATTGGATAAGGCCTTGTCGAATCCGAATTCCGATTATGACCTGGTTTTGCGCGAAGGAGACCGGATAATTATACCCGAATACGAAAGCACGGTTAAGATAAATGGCGCGGTAATGCATCCCAATACGGTATTGTTTCAGAATAAGAAGAAAGTTTCTTATTATATCAATCAAGCCGGTGGCTATGCGGATAATGCCAAAAAGAATAAGATGTATGTAATTTACACGAACGGAACGGTTACCAAGGCTAAAGGGGGAGATAAAAATGTTATTCAACCAGGTTGTGAAATAGTAGTCCCATCAAAAGAGGTCGGGAAAAAGACAAGCATGGCCGAGATTGTAACTGTTGGTTCTACCGTTGTAACATCTGTTGCAAGTGTAATGACAATGTTAATTTATTTAATGACAAGATAAATATGGCTGATACCGGAGAAAAAAAAGAAACAGAAATAGATATTATTGAGTTAGTTAATAAACTATGGAAAAAACGACTATTTATACTCGTTACTTCGGGTGTGGGTTTTGTTATAGGTATTGTTGTAGCTTTCAGCATTCCGAAAGAATACAAGACTGAAGTTGTGCTGGTATCCGAACCTAAGGGAAAAGTTGGAGGAAACATTGGGGTCTTAGCATCAATGACCGGCATGAACATTGGGAACTCGAATTCTTCGGAGGCGATTGCTCCCGAATTTTTCCCCAATATATTATCATCTACACCTTTTATTGTTGGTTTATTTGATGTTCGCGTGGTCGATAGAGAAAATCAGATTGATACCACGTTGTATGCTTATATCGAAACACGGCAAAAATCGGCTTGGTGGAATTATATCATGGGATTGCCATTTATGCTTTTTGCATCGGAAGAGGAGTCTTCATCACCGGCTGCCGGCGAAGGTCAACCATCCGGGCCAATCAGTTTATCGGCAACAGAATCGGCTATTCTACAAGCAATCAAAGGGCGTTTGAACGTAACCGTGGATAAAAAAACAGATATTATAACCTTGACGTCAACGATGCAAAGTCCCGAAATATCGGCGTATATTGCCGATACGGTTATATCCTATCTGCAGTCGTATGTAATAAATTACAGGACAGAAAAAGCCCGCAAGGATTTGATTTTCGCCGAAAATTTATTTAGCGAAAGCAAAGCCGAATACGATAAAGCGCAGCAAGCGTATGCATCGTATCTGGATGCAAACATGAATATAACATCCGCCCGTTATAAAACTACTCAAGACCGGTTGCGGGAAGAACTCTCGCTGGCATATAGCATTTACAGCCAGACGGCGCAGCAATTGCAGATGGCAAGAATCAAAGTTCAGGATCAAACGCCTGTGTATTCGGTTATTCAGCCGGCAGTGAAACCGCTGCTTGCCGATAGCCCCAAGAAGAAGATAATAATCATAGGCTTTGCCTTTGTATTTGCGGTTTTTGCAAGTGGATGGATACTGGTAAAAGATTTTTTGGCGGATATAAAAAATAGTCTGAAACAATAAAGTAGAGATATGAAAGGCATTGTATTGGCTGGCGGTTCGGGTACACGTTTATATCCGATAACAAAAGGGGTTAGTAAACAGTTGTTGCCTGTTTACGATAAACCGATGATTTATTACCCCATTTCGGTGTTAATGTTGGCCGGAATAAGGGAAATCCTTATAATTTCGACACCGAACGACCTTCCGGGATTCAAGCGCTTGCTTGGCGATGGCAGCGATTACGGCGTAAAATTTGAGTATGCCGAACAACCCTCGCCCGATGGCCTGGCGCAAGCGTTTATCATTGGCGACAAATTTGTAGGAAACGACTCGGTATGCTTGGTGCTGGGCGACAATATATTCCACGGGCATGGCCTCACCGAAATGTTGAAGAATGCCGTCGAAACAGTAGAACAACAGCAAAAAGCAACCGTATTCGGCTATTGGGTGAGCGACCCCGAACGCTATGGCGTAGCAGAATTCGATGGCGATGGAAATGTGTTGAGCATAGAAGAAAAGCCTGCCGAACCGAAATCGAATTATGCCGTTGTAGGATTGTATTTTTATCCGAACAAGGTAGTTGATGTGGCCAAAAACATAAAACCTTCGCCCCGTGGCGAACTGGAAATCACGACTGTAAATCAGGAGTTTTTGAAAGAAAAAGAACTGAAAGTACAGTTATTGGGACGTGGTTTTGCGTGGCTGGATACAGGTACGCACGATTCGTTGAGCGAAGCCAGTATTTTTGTCGAAGTACTTGAAAAACGGCAAGGGCTTAAAATTGCCTGCTTGGAAGGTATTGCGTTCCGTCAGGGATGGATTACGCCCGAAAAAATGGAAGAGTTGGCCAAGCCCATGCTCAAAAACCAATATGGACAATATTTATTGAAAGTAGTAAAAGAACATAAGAGAAGATGAATTTCATTCAAACCGACATAGCAGGTGTTTATATCATAGAACCCAAAATATTTACGGACGACCGCGGTTATTTTTTTGAATCGTTTTCGCAGAAAATATTTGAAGAAAACGTATGCAAAACTCAGTTTGTGCAGGATAACGAATCCAAATCGAGCTATGGTGTTCTTCGCGGATTGCATTTCCAAAAACCACCCTACGCTCAGTCGAAGCTGGTGCGCGTAGTAAAAGGCAAGGTGCTGGATGTGGCCGTGGACATCAGAAAAGGCTCGCCTACTTTTGGAAAGCATGTAGCTGTGGAACTGACGGAAGATAATAAACGGCAATTCTTTGTTCCAAGAGGCTTCGCTCATGGATTTGCCGTATTGAGCGAGACCGTAATTTTTCAGTATAAATGCGATAATTACTATGCACCTCAGCACGAAGGAGCGTTGGCCTGGGATGACCCCGATTTGGGAATTGACTGGAAAGTAGAACCCGGCAAGGTGTTGCTGTCCGAAAAAGACAGACAGCATAATCGCCTGAAGGATGCCGGATACCTTTTTGATTTTAACGAAAATCTCTATTGACTATGAATATATTAGTAACCGGAGCTAATGGGCAATTAGGCAACGAAATACGTGTGTTGGCAGCGGAATACAACGGAAATAATTACTTCTTTACCGATGTTGCCGAGTTAGACATTACCGATCTGAATGCCGTCCGTTCGTTTGCATCCGGGAATCGTATCGACACCATTATCAACTGTGCGGCATATACCAATGTGGATAAGGCCGAAGACGATGAAAAGACCGCCGATTTAATCAACAACAAGGCAGTAGAAAATCTGGCTGTTGTTTGCAAAGAATCAGGCGCCATACTTATCCATGTTTCAACGGATTACGTTTTTCAGGGGAATAAGAATCTGCCCTACACCGAAGATGAGCCAACAAACCCGCTGGGTGTTTACGGAAAAACCAAACTGGCCGGCGAACAGTCGATTCAGCAAGTAGGATGCCGGTATATCATTCTGCGTACAGCCTGGCTCTACTCCGAATACGGGAACAATTTTGTGAAAACAATGCTCCGGTTGACAGCCGAAAAAGAGAGCCTGAAAGTGGTTTTCGACCAAGTAGGAACACCGACTTACGCCGCCGATCTGGCAGCCGTTATTTTCCACATAATCAACCGTTCACCCGATAAAAAGCGCGAAGGCATATATCATTTCAGCAACGAGGGGGTTTGCTCGTGGTTCGACTTCAGCAAAGAGATAGCTGCTTTGGCCGGTAATGTGTGCGATGTGCAACCTTGCCATTCGGACGAATTTCCGAGTAAAGTAAAACGTCCGGCATTTTCGGTTTTGGATAAAACAAAACTAAAGAACGATTTCGATTATGTTGTTCCTTACTGGAAAGATTCGTTGAAAAAATGTATAACAAAATTACAAACCAAATAATAAGCAAATGGAATTCAAACGTAATATTCTGATTACGGGTGGAGCCGGATTTATAGGCTCTCACGTTGTTCGATTGTTTGTGAACAAGTATCCCGAATACCGCATCGTAAATCTGGATAAGTTGACTTACGCAGGCAATCTCGCCAATTTGAAAGATATAGAAGACAAGCCGAATTATTTGTTTGTAAAAGCCGATATTTGCGACTTTGACCGTATATTGAACATCTATACAGAATACGCTATCGACAGCGTTATTCATCTGGCTGCCGAAAGCCATGTTGACCGTAGCATCAAAGACCCTTTTACTTTTGCACAAACCAACGTGATGGGTACGCTCTCGCTTCTGCAAGCGGCAAAGGAAGTATGGAAAGCCCCCTACTCTACCAATCGGTTCTACCACATTTCGACCGATGAAGTGTATGGAACGCTGACTTTTGATGGCACATTTTTCACGGAAGACACCAAGTATGACCCACACAGCCCCTATTCGGCAAGCAAAGCCGGTAGCGACCACTTTGTGAGGGCGTTTGGCGATACTTACGGACTGCCGATTGTAGTTACCAATTGCAGCAACAACTACGGGCCGTATCAGTTCCCCGAAAAGTTAATACCCTTGTTTATAAACAATATCCGCCACAATAAACCGTTACCTGTATATGGCAAAGGCGAAAATGTGCGCGACTGGCTGTATGTGGTTGACCATGCACGCGCCATTGATTTGATTTTTCATAAAGGCAAAAATGCCGATACATATAACATTGGCGGATTCAACGAATGGACGAATATCGACCTGATAAAAGTAATTATAAAAACCGTTGACCGTTTGCTTGGCCGCCCCGAAGGAACATCGGAAGCGCTGATTACTTATGTAACCGACCGTGCAGGCCATGATTTGCGTTATGCCATCGACTCCAACAAACTGAAAAACGAACTGGGCTGGGAACCCTCCCTCCAGTTTGAAGAAGGAATAGAAAAAACCGTTAAGTGGTATCTTGACAATCAGGCATGGATGGACAATGTTACCTCCGGCGATTATCAGGAGTATTATAAGAAGATGTATAAAAATAGATGACATACAAATGAGTAGAAAAGAAGAACTAAAGAGCCAAATACTCGAATTGACCAAAGAATATTACAATGAAGTTCACGGACAAACCAAAGAATTTGTTCCCGAAAAAACTTTAGTGAATTACGGAGGACGTTTTTTTGATGAAAAGGAATTAGTAAACTTGGTTGATTCGTCTTTAGATTTTTGGTTAACAGCTGGCCCTTGGGCTACTAAATTTGAAAAGACCTTGTCCAACTGGCTAGGTATAAAGTATTGTTCGTTGACAAACTCAGGTTCTTCGGCAAACCTATTGGCTTTTATGTCTCTAACCTCTCCCCTGTTGGGCGACCGGAAAATAAGGAAAGGGGACGAGGTTATTACTGTTGCCTGTGGCTTTCCCACCACCGTAACACCCATCATACAATTTGGCGCTGTTCCGGTTTTTGTTGATGTGGCAATCCCCGAATATAACATTGATGTTACTCAGCTGGAGGCGGCATTGTCGCCCAAAACAAAAGCCGTGATGATTGCCCACTCATTGGGAAACCCCTTCAATCTGGAAGCGGTGAAAAATTTCTGCGACAAACACCAGCTGTGGCTTGTTGAAGATAACTGCGATGCACTGGGCTCGGAATATACCATCAACGGCGAAACAAAGAAAACAGGAACCATTGGCCATATAGGAACCAGCAGCTTTTATCCGCCTCATCACATGACAATGGGAGAAGGTGGAGCCGTATATACAAACGACCCGCTACTGCATAAAATAGTCAATTCGTTTCGGGATTGGGGACGCGATTGCTGGTGCGTTGGCGGTATAGACAACACATGCAACCACCGGTTTAGCAAGCAGTTTGGCGAACTTCCGCTGGGATACGACCACAAATATGTTTATTCGCATTTCGGCTACAATCTGAAAGTAACGGATATGCAAGCCGCCATTGGTTGTGCACAGCTCGAAAAGCTGGACGGCATTATAGAAGCGCGGAAGCAGAACTTCAATACCTTAGTCAAAGGACTGGAAGGAACCGAAGGACTGATTTTGCCCGTAGCTCAGAAAAATTCAAATCCAAGCTGGTTTGGTTTTCTGATTTCGGTAAAAGAAGATGCCGGATTCACCCGTAATGACCTGTCCGAATACCTCGAAAGCAAAAAAATACAAACAAGAAACCTGTTTGCCGGAAACCTGCTCAAGCACCCGGCCTTTGACGAAATGCGCGCATCGGGAGAAGGTTACCGTGTAGTTGGAGAACTCAAAGGAACGGATTTTGTGTTGAACAATACTTTTTGGGTAGGCGTTTATCCGGGAATGAAACCGGAAATGCTTCAATACATGATAGATTCGATTAAAACATTTGTTACCGAACACAAAAAATAAGCCGTATGAAAGCTGTTATTCTTGCCGGAGGTTTTGGTACTCGCCTGAGCGAAGCCACAAACTTAATTCCCAAACCTATGGTTGAAATAGGTGGAAAACCCATATTATGGCATATAATGAAAATATATAGCCATTATGGAATTGACGAATTTATTGTTTGTTGCGGCTATAAGCAATATGTAATTAAAGAATATTTTGCGAACTATTTCAGGCATAATTGCGATATGACAGTTGATTTGGCCGACAACAGTATCCAGATTCATGATAATAAATCGGAACGCTGGAAAGTAACAATGGTTGATACCGGCCTGAATACCATGACCGGAGGACGCATAAAACGCATACAGAAGTATGTGGGAAACGAACGCTTCCTGCTGACTTATGGCGATGGCGTTGCCGATTTGAATATAGCGGACACCATTAAGGCGCATGAAGAATCGGGTAGCATTGTGTCGTTAACGGCCTTTAAGCCTACCGGAAAATTCGGCGCTTTGGAAATTGATTTGGAAACATTGCGCGTAAAGTCCTTTTTGGAGAAACCCGATGGCGACCGCAACTGGATAAATGCCGGTTATTTTGTGTGTGAACCTCAAGTGTTTGATTACCTGGAAAATGATGATAGCGTAATTTTTGAACGCAAGCCATTAGAGACCATCTCCAGAGAGGGAAAAATGCACGCCTTTCTGCACAGGGGGTTTTGGAAGCCAATGGATACTTTGCGGGATAATTCGGAATTGAATGAAATGTGGGATAATGGAAATGCTCCGTGGAAAGTGTGGGAATAAATAAGATGGTTGATATATTTAACAATTTTTATAAAGGGAAAAAGGTTCTTGTAACCGGACATACCGGATTCAAAGGCTCCTGGCTTTCGATTTGGTTACACGAATTGGGCGCTGAGGTGATTGGCGTATCGCTGGACCCTTTCAGCGAGCGGGATAATTATGTACTTTCGGATTTGAAAGCTAAAATAACCGACCTTCGGGGCGATATTCGCGATAAGAAACTGATGGCGACCATTTTTCAGCAATACCAGCCGGATATTGTTTTCCATTTGGCCGCGCAACCCCTGGTCAGACTAAGCTACGCCATTCCCACGGACACCTACGAAACAAATGTGATGGGAAGCATCCACGTTATGGAAGCTATCCGCCAGACAGATAGCGTTAAAGTAGGCGTGATGATAACTACCGACAAATGCTACGACAACAAGGAGCAAATATGGGGCTATCGCGAAAACGAACCCATGGGCGGCTACGACCCTTATTCGTCAAGTAAAGGTGCGGCAGAAATAGCCATTGCATCGTGGAGACGCTCGTTCTTCAACCCCGATGAGTACGAAAAACACGGCAAATCAATAGCCAGCGTTCGGGCCGGGAATGTTATAGGCGGAGGCGACTGGTCGCTCGACCGCATCATCCCCGATTGCGTCAGAGCATTGGAAAGCGGAAAAGCGATAGACATTCGCAGTCCGAAAGCCATAAGGCCCTGGCAGCATGTGTTGGAACCTCTGAGCGGATACATGCTTTTGGCCATGAAAATGTGGCACGAGCCAACCGGCTATTGCGAAGGCTGGAACTTTGGCCCCCGCACCGAATCCATCGCCACCGTATGGGACATTGCCGAAAAAGTAGTGGAAAATTACGGCGAAGGAAAACTGAACGACCTCTCCGACCCCAATGCATTGCACGAAGCCAAATTGCTGATGCTGGACATATCGAAAGCCAAATATAAATTGGGCTGGGAACCGCGTATGAACATTAATCAAACCGTGGCGTTGACAATAGACTGGTATAAGAGGTATAGAGACGATGATGTTTATAACTTGTGTGTGGAACAGATAAGGAGGTATGTAAGATGAAAAAAAAGGCAGTTATTACCGGAGCAACAGGCTATATTGGATCAAACCTGTTAAAATATTTATTAGCAGCGGAATGGGATTTGTATATTATCTCTCAACCGGAGTTTGGCTATGATAATATCGAAGATATTAAAGATCGGATAACGGTTATAGAATATGATAATAATATCAATACCCTCATATCCTTTTTTAAAGAAACTAATCCTGATGTTGTTTTTCATTTGGCAGCGGCAGTAATAACAAACTATCGTCCCGAGCAAGTAAAAACACTGATTAACAGTAATGTACAATTTGGCGCTGAAATATTGGAAGCGATGAAAAGTTCTTCTACACGCCTCTTTGTAGGGACAGGCTCGGTGTGGCAGAATTACAATTCCGATACATACAACCCTGTCGATTTGTACGCTGCAACTAAAGAAGCTTTTGAGAAAATATTACAATATTATACGGATGCGTATCGGTTTAGAGCTATAACATTGAGATTATTTGATATTTACGGAGAAAATGATAAGCGTCCCAAACTTTTGAATATTCTAAAGGAAAAAAGTATTGATGGAACATCATTGGATGTTTCTCCCGGAGAACAATATTTGGATATGGTACATATATCGGATGTTTGTTCGGCATATCTTAAGGCTTATGAATTACTCTTGGAAGATACAGGTATCCAAAACGAAATTTATGGAGTTTTTACCGGCGAACGTGTTCGATTGAAGGATATGATTAAACAATTTGAAAAAATTCTGGGAAAAAGTGTTCATGTGAATTTAGGAGGTAAGGCTTATAAGGATAGAGAAGTGATGAATCCCACAACTGTACATAAAAAATTGCCAAATTGGGAGGCTACCGTTTCGCTGGAAGAAGGGTTAAAACGATTTGTAAATAAATAGATTATGAGTATAATAGAAAAAATAGAAATAATAGATCGCTCATACATCAATGATGATAGAGGTTGGTTTCTTAAAACCTTAACAGGAAAAGAAAATAATCTTCCTTCATTTACAGGTGAGATATATCTAACCTCTGCAAAAGAGGGGTATAGTAAAGGAAATCATTACCATAAAGTAGCTACTGAATGGTTTACACTTATATCAGAAAAAGCTACGTTGACTCTAATTGATATTCAAACAGGAGAGGCGCTCATACTCGAATTAGATTCTTCGACCCCTCAAACTATTGTTGTACCGCCTTATGTTGCTCATTCCTTTAAGAATAATTTTTCTCAAGATTTTGTATTACTGGCCTATGCCAATTTACATTATAACCCTAATGACACAATCAAATTCGATGTGGTATAATTTTACCGATTTTTATGGATAAAAAGGTAGTTAGTTTTTGTATTCCCTCGTTTAATAGAGGTGAGCGTATTTATAAATTGGTAACCAATATTCTAAAATATAATGGTAGCGATATTGATGTTGTTGTGTTGGATAACTGCTCCGAAGATAATACGATTACTTTATTAAATGAAATTACTGATGATAGATTTAGATTAATTCAAAATCAGCACAATGTTGGAGGCATAATAAATATCCTAAAAGCATTGGCTTCAGGTAATAGTGAATATTCCTTTTTATGCTTAGATAAAGATTTTGTCGATTCGGTGATTCTGTATTCATCGACAAATAAAGTTTATGGTGATTTTGAATCTTTTCATTTTAAAGAAGAAAAAACGAGATATATTTGTAACGAGTATCCTCTCGGATTTCCTGAATCAATATCTTTGGACTTTCATTCGCCGTATGGATGTTCAAAAGGTTCTGCCGATCAGTATCTATTAGATTTTCACCGCATTTACGGATTAAAAACTATTGTATTCCGACATTCATCCATGTACGGCACAAACCAGCATGCAACGTATGATCAAGGGTGGATTGGCTGGTTTTGTCAGAAAGCTTTAGAAATAAAAAATGCAAAGTTGAAAGAACCGTTTACAATCTCGGGAACAGGAAAACAAGTTCGGGATGTACTACATGGAGAGGATGTTACCAGTCTGTATTTTAAGGCAAAAGATATAGACAAGGTACATGGACAAGTATTTAATATTGGTGGAGGTATAGAAAATAGCCTGTCATTGTTAGAGTTATTTTCGATGTTAGAAAATAGTCTTGGCATCAAAATGCAATACACGCAAATACCGTGGAGAGAAAGTGATCAAAAAGTTTTTGTTGCAGATATTAAAAAAGCCCGGGAAATGTTAGACTGGACACCTGCCATATCTAAAGAAAACGGGATTGAAAAGATGCTGACCTGGTTGCAAAAATAGGATGATAGGCATAGTTAAAAATATACTGGAGAAACTGGCTGTTGACAGAGCCATTGCATATTCATCTATGGCTAGAATTATTCAGGCCGGAGGAGGTGTTCTCACTATATTTATTATTGCCGCCTTTTTAACTTCTGATGAACAAGGATATTACTATACATTTGGTAGTATATTAGCTATCCAAATATTTTTTGAACTTGGCTTAGGGGGTATTATAACACAATACGTTGCACATGAGGCAGCCCAATTAACGTTGCATGAAAATAATTTTGAAGGTCCCGATAAATATAAATCGCGCTTATCATCGCTATTGCATCTTTTTGCAAAATGGTATATTATTATCAGTATATTATTTCTTTGTACATTAATTGTTGCAGGCTTTCTATTTTTCTCAAATTTTGGCAATACGGATTCTGTTACGTGGAAAATTCCTTGGATTATTTTATGCTTTTCATCAGCATTTAATCTGTTTATAAGTCCGTTAGTTGCTTTTGTAGAAGGATTTGGTAAAGTAAAAGACATTGCATTTTTGAGGTTAATAACACAAGTAAGCTCCATTTTGTTGGTTTGGATTGTGCTATTGTCGGGAGGCAAACTTTATGCGTCTGCTTTTGCCGCTTCCATAGGATTTGTCATATCTTTCATATTTTTATGGAAGAAGCGTTTTTTTATCATTTTCCTCAATTTGTGGAAACATGAAGTTTCGGAGAAAATTAATTACAGAACGGAAGTTTTTCCCTATCAATGGCGAATTGCATTAAGTTGGTTAAGTGGTTATTTCATTTTTCAACTTTTTAATCCTGTTCTATTTGCTTATTCGGGAGCAAAAGTTGCAGGGCAAATGGGGATGACTTTAGCCGCCTTAAATGGAATATTATCATTAGCCCTAAGTTGGACATCTACTAAAATCCCGCTTTGGTCTTCATATATATCTCGAAAAGAGTATAATAATCTTGATGTGTCCTTTAGGCAAACAGTAAAATCGTCCACAATTGTTTCTACAGGTTGTAGTGTTCTGTTTATAGTTTTTCTTATAGGATTATCGCAAGTCTATCCTCCGTTATGCGACAGATTTCTTCCGGTTCTACTATCGGGACTTCTTGCTTTGACCATTATTATTAATAACATTGTGAATGCATGGGCAACCTATTTGCGTTGCCACAAAAAAGAACCGTTTTTAATACAGGCCGTAATTATTGGATTATCAAGTGGGCTGTCAACTTTTTTATTCGGCAAATTTATTGGGGTTGATGGTGTTGTTCTTGGATATACCGGTATTGTTGTTTTTATCAGTTTGCCCCTTAGTTATTACATTTTCACAACAAAAAAGAAAGAATTTCATGGAAAATAATTTTTTATTATCACTTTGTATTCCAACTTATAACAGAGGAAGAATCCTTGATTTGTCTTTAAGTAAGATAAAAGAGCAACTAAACACAGTTTCTGAACCCATAGAACTGATTGTTTCGGATAATTGCTCTCCGGACGATACACAAGCAATTGTCAAAAAATATATAGATCAAGGCTTAGCCATCAGATATATAAGAAACTCCGTTAATTTGGGTATGGACGGAAATTTTGTACAATGCTTTCGTGAAGCCAAGGGAAAATATGTTTGGCTTTTGGGCGATGATGATATTCTATTTGATAATTCATTGTCTTTAATTATTGACATTTTGAAAGAAGATACTTATGGGTTGCTGCATTTACAAATAGGTTCCCCGAAGAAAGAATTATTTTCGATTGAGACTGATTCTCAGAAATTCTTCTCTGAGGTAAGTTTTTGGATTACCTTTATCAGTTCAAATATTGTTAATACTAAATATGTTCCTCAAATTGATTTTAATAAATATCTTGGAACATATTTTACTCTTGTCCCTCTTTATATGACTGCTGCTTTGTCGGAAAATAAGAATGTTATGATGCATCAAGGAGTCTTTGAAGTAGGACTGGATTCCCAAAGCAATGGTGGTTATAATTACTTTGAAGTATTTGTAACAAATTACCTCAATATTTGGCATGAGTTTGTGGATAAAGGACTGCTAACCGAAAACTCTTATAGAAAAGAGAAACACAGTCTTTATAAGAATTTTGTAATCGGTTATATCTTTAGGCTCCTAATAAAAAAAGACATCGGAAATTTTAAAACAAACGGCGCTTGGAAAATATTATTTTCAACATACGGTTTATATCCTTATTTTTACGGGGGTATTTTTATTTTTTGCTTGAAAGTCTTTATTAAGAAGATTGTGAAGTGAAGAAAATTGTTGGCATATTTTTATTCTTTTGTGTGTTTATTGTTTTTTTGAATTGAATAAAATATTAAACATCAAAGAACTGATAAAAAATAGATTCAAGAAAAACGACCTGTAAAACCAGATAAATTATGCTATTAAAAAAAATATTACATAAAATCATTCATTTTGCAGTTTTACTAATAAGCCGTATTGGATTTGTCTTATTCCCGTATTCGTTTGCGAAACGAATAAAGTCATTCAAAAACCGGATATATACCTGCTGGATTACTCCAAATTTCTTGAAATTCGGAAAAAATTCCATATTACATTGTCCGATTGTTTTGCTTGGTTGTAAATATATATCAATAGGCAAGAATGTTGGTATTGGGGCACGCGCAATTATCACGGCATGGGATGAATTTGAAGAAGATAAATTCTCCCCTCAAATTACGATAGGCAATAATGTAAATATTGGTGAAGATTGCCACATTACAGCGATAAACAAAATCGAAATTGGGGATAATGTATTGATGGGCAAAAAAGTAACAATTACCGATAACGCTCACGGAAAAACCGAATACGCGTTGTTATCTATTCCACCCCAAAAGCGACCTTTGTATTCAAAAGGCCCGGTGGTGATTGAAGATGGCGTGTGGATTGGAGACAAGGCAACCATACTGGCAGGCGTGCATATTGGTAAAAATACTATTATAGGGTCTAATGCCGTAGTAACAAGGGATATTCCGGCAAACTGTGTTGCAGGAGGAATACCGGCTAGAGTAATAAAAGAAATAAGAGAAATATGAAAAACTTTTGTGCTAAAAATTTATTACAATAAATTTAGCAGAAGTTATCAATGATTGCCAATATTATAGCATTGATGAATGTTTGGAATTAAGAAAACAAAGCGCTACCTTTGTGCAAATTGAACAGGTCATGAGCAATTTGCAAAACTACATCGGAAGGAATCTGGAGCTAGCTATTTATAAGTACCTGGCTGTTTTTCCGGCGGTATTAATCTTAGGGCCGCGTCAATGCGGAAAATCAACCCTTGTAAAAATACTGGCTCGGGAAAAGGACAATATTCTGTATCTCGACCTGCAAAACCGGTCGGATTTGAACAAATTGACAGAACCTTCTCTCTTTTTCAAATCAAACAAAGATGCAGTTATCTGCTTGGACGAAATACAGTTAGTCCCACAGTTGTTTTCTGTTCTCCGCAGCGAAATAGACAGCGACCGCCGTGCAAGTCGGTTTATCCTGCTTGGTTCAGCCTCACAAGAATTAATACAAGAAACTTCGGAAAGTTTAGCCGGACGTATAGGTATTTTGGAGTTAACGCCATTCCTGATAAGTGAATTAGCTGGAACTTCCGGGTTTTCGCTGGAAAAATACTGGAATCGCGGCGCTTTTCCCGACAGTTTTTTGGCGATAAACGATGAGGCAAGTTGTATATGGCGCGAAAATTTTATAAAAACATACGTCCAGCGCGATTTACCCCAGTTGGGAATCCAGATTCCGGCATTGCAGATGCAGCGTTTTATGACGCTTTGCGCCCATTTTTCGGGACAAATATTGAATACGTCCAAAATAGGTGATGCATTGGGAGTTTCCCATACTACGGTCAGGCGCTATATTGATTTGCTGGAGCAGACTTTTTTGGCAAGAACGCTTCTTCCATACGAAACAAATATGAAGAAACGTATGGTAAAGTCGCCAAAATTTTATATACGCGATACAGGTATCCTGCATCAATTGCTTCAAATTAAAGATTATAACAGTCTGCTGGGCAATCCGGTCTTGGGAGCTTCGTGGGAAGGATTGGTCATTGAGAATATTTGCTCTGCGCTGCCTGATGCACGGTTTTCGTTTTATCGCAGCGCCACAGGCGACGAAATTGATCTGATTATCCGGCAAAACAGTAAAACCATAGCGGTAGAATGTAAGGCTTCCGTTGCACCGCAGCTGGCAAAAGGATTTTGGAACGCGATTGAAATTGTCAAGCCGCAAAAATCATTTGTGGTATCCCCTGTCGCGGGAAACTATCCTGTTAAGGAAAATGTCTTTGTTTGTGGCTTGAATGAAGCTGTCGGGTTGATTGAAAACGAATTAAACTCAATCTCATAGAAACTGTGTTGTGGGAGGAATACCGGCTAAAATTATAAAAGAAATAAATTCGTAATTATGGAGCATAAAAATAAAGTTAGAGCTATAGCTTTTTATTTGCCACAATTTTATCCTACCAAGGAAAATGACGAATGGTGGGGAAAAGGGTTTACCGAATGGACAAATGTTGGTAAGGCAAAACCTTTATTTAAGGGACATTATCAACCTAAAGTCCCTGCTGATTTAGGCTATTATGATCTTCGCGTGGCTGAAACAAGGGAAGAGCAGGCTAAAATGGCTCGAGAAGCCGGTATTGAAGGCTTTTGCTATTGGCACTATTGGTTTGCGGGACGGCGCTTGTTGGATCAAGTATTCAATGCCGTTCTTGAATCGGGGAAACCTGATTATCCTTTTTGTTTATGCTGGGCAAATCATTCATGGTATGCAAAAACATGGAGAACCGATATAAAAGATAAATTGCTAATAGAACAGACATATCCGGGAGAACAGGATTACATTGACCATTTTAATGCTGTATTGCCTGCATTTCTTGATAAAAGATACATAAAAGTTGGAAACAAGCCTATTTTTGGATTATATGCGGCATCGGATGTTCCTGATATAGGCCAATTTATAAATCTATGGAACAAATTAGCGCAAGAAAATGGTTTTGATGGAATATATTTTATTTCGTTTACGTATGATCCATATAGTGCAAAAAATCTGGTATCCACAGGTATTAATAATGTTGTTATTGATTATATAAAAGAGACGTTTAAAGGCAGAAGTTTTTTGAAAAAACTAAATCAAAAAATATTGACCATATTCGGGTATCCATATCTCCTCAGCTATGATGAATATACAAATACTCTCTTAAAAAAACATGATTCTTTTAAGGAATATATACCCTGCGTACTCCCAAATTTCGATCATTCTCCGAGAAGCGGATCACTCGGAATAGTATTAACAAATACTACACCCGAAAAATGGAAATATTTGCTGGAGAAAGTGCTCGAACCGAATCGAGGAAAGAATGGCGAGGAAAATATTCTATTTATAAAAGCATGGAACGAATGGGCTGAAGGTAATTATTTGGAACCTGATTTGAAGTTTGGGAAGAAATACCTTGAAGTTTTAAAACATATACTTAGCTGAATTTGTTGATATGTATAAACCATTAATTTCTATTATAACAGTTACCTACAACGCTGCTACGGTGCTGGAAGAAACGCTGTTGTCTGTCATAAAGCAAACATACAACAATATCGAGTACATTGTTATCGACGGCGGTAGCACAGACGGCACGGTGGACATCATAAAAAAATATGCCGATAAAATATCGTATTGGGTAAGTGAACCCGACAAAGGTATTTATGATGCCATGAATAAGGGGATTGACAGAGCTTCGGGCGACTGGATTAATTTTATGAATGCGGGAGATTCTTTTACCACCAACGATGTGCTAGAAAAAGTGTTCGAGAATAATAATTACCCTGATATTGACGTCGTATATGGAGATTCGGTTCAAATAGATGAGATTGGTAACAGAGTAACGGTTAATGCAGGCACGGATAGTAAACTATTGAGAAAATACCCCACATACAGGCATGGGGCGTCGTTTGTCAGAGCAAGCTTACACAAGGAGGTAAAGTTTGACCTGTCTCTTAGCAATAAATTGCATTATGCGTTGGACTACAATTGCATATATCAACTGTTTAAGATGGGGAAGACGTTCAAGAAAGTGGATGTTAACGTTTTGGTTTATGCCATAGAAGGAGCATCGAATCACCCACTCAAAAGTATTTGGTATATCTTTCTCATCACCCGAAAAGAACAAAATGCAGTGAAAGGAATTATCTTTCTTTTGCTAAAATTATTACTCTCGATTCTGCGAAATAATTGTGTTTTCAAATATATATACAATTTCTTCTCCTATTATTTTTGCAACCATGTAATTGCAAATACCCCAATTTGGTGGATACGAAAAGTTTATTACAAACTGTTGGGCATTAAAATTGGCAGGGGTTCCATAATGAATATGTCCCAAAGCTTTTTCTGCATCCACAAGCTTTCCATAGGGGAGAATACCCACATCAACCGGCGATGTTTTTTTGATGCACGAGCGGGAATTCAGATTGGGAATAATGTTTCCATCTCTCACCAAGTTACCTTAATGACGGGTGGACACGATGTCCAGTCTAAAAGTTTTGTTGGAGATTTTCGCCCGATTATTATTAACGATTTTGTGTGGATAGGCGTTAACGCCACCATACTGAGGGGTGTAACCATAGGCAAAGGAGCAGTTGTTGCGGCAGGCGCTGTAGTTACAAAGGATGTTGAACCATATACGGTAGTGGGCGGTGTTCCTGCAAAAGTTATAGGGAAAAGGCCTCATGATTTAGATTATAAATGTGAGTGGACACTTCCTTTTGTGTGATTTGATTACAATGACTGAAATAAGATATATTTGTTTGGAAGAATAGAATGAACGAACCATTATTTAGCTATTTATACTCGGTACCATACATTTGTTTGTATGTGTATTTCTTCGCATTAATGTTTCTCGAATTTCGACTTATCAATAAGAATAAAGATATTGCCATTGTAAGGTATCTTTGCATTTCTGTTTTCTTATTTTTCTTCGGATTAAGGGGTTTTATAAATACAGATTGGATTAATTATTACCCATTTTTTGATCGATTGCCTACAATTTGGGGAGGAGGCGATATGGCCTCCACATTTGATACTGAGATAAATGGACTAGGGACTATGGAACCCGGATTTAAGTTATATTCAATCATCATAAAATCCATTTTCCCCAATTATTATTGCTGGCAATTTATTTCCTCTCTTATAGATGTTTTTTTCTTGGATTATTTTTTCAGAAAATATTCCAAATATTATGCATTGAGCTTTATCCTGTTTTATATATTTGGAGGATTACTGATAGAGATAAATCTGATGCGCAATATAAAATCTATAGTTTTGTTCATGTATTCTATCAAGTATGTTGAAAACAGGAGTATGGGCAAATATATGCTGATTAATTTTATCGGGACGTTTATCCATTTTACTTCTATATTATACTTGCCATTGTATTTTGTTCTAAATAAAAAGATTTCTAATAAAGTAATTTGGGTAGTTTTTATTATTGGGAATTTATTGTATCTTTCTCAAGCAAAATTTATGACTCCTGCCCTGCTTCTTTTCACTAATTTATTAGGCGGGCGTGCCGGCTTCCTCACCGAGATATATTTAGAAAGTGGATTATCAACTTCTTATGGCGTTACTATTGGGTATATCGAACGGACGGCATCTTTTATATTATTCTTCTTATTCAGGAAGCAGATACTTAAGAATTTTGATAAAGCTAACGTTTTCTTTAATGTGTACTTTATCTATACTATTTGTTTTTTATACTTCTCCGAATTTACAATTTTGGTAGAACGGGTTCCGTTTTTATTTATTTTTGTCTATTGGATACTCTATCCTGCATTTTTCTACTGCCTCAAGACAATTAGATATAAGTTCTTATTCGTATCTGCTTTATTTTTGTATGGCTGTATTAAATTGTTGATGGGGAGTTCCGATATTACATCTAAATACCATAATATTTTATTTGGAATTGAATCTTATGAGGAAAAAGCGGCAATATTGAAAGATACACTCAAAAGGGTTCTTGAAAAAGATTAAGTTTTGGCGCTTACTTAGAAGCTATTTTAAACTATTTTTCTTGTAATATCCGTTTTTTTGAGTTCCTTTATACTATTGAATAATTTATTATCACTCTATGAAAGTAATTTTTGATCATCAAATCTTCTCCTATCAGAAATATGGAGGCGCCTCCAAATATTTTTGCGAATTGTTGGCCAACATGCCCAGAGAAGTATGGGACACAACCACCTTGCTTTCTAATAATGAATATGTAAAACAGCTTGAATTATTTAAAGTCAATCATTTCTTTCCCAATAAATGGTTTAGAGGCCAGGGGTATATAATGAATATTTTGAATAAGCCCTATTCCACTTATCGGCTGTTGAAAAAAGATTATGATGTTTTTCATCAAACCCATTTCGAAACATATTGTTTGAAGGCAATAGGCAATAAACCAATGGTAATGACTTTCCACGATATGAACTTTTCTACCTACTTCAGAAATGATGCTATGGTTGCAATTCAAAAAAAGTCAATAAAACGGGCAGATAAAATTATTGCGATAAGCGAAAACACAAAAAAAGATTTAGTAGAAATGTGGAATATCGACCCTGATAAAATTAGTGTTATTTATCATGGGATAGACAAACGGGAATATGAAAATCTGCCATTGGGAAGAATTGTTGACAAGCCGTATATTTTGAATGTCGGGATGCGTCCCGAATATAAAAATTTCAAGCGACTTGTGCAGAGTTTTAGTTTGCTCAACAAATCTTATCCCGATTTGATGTTGATATGCACAAGTTTACCATTTTCGGTGGAAGAATTAGGACTGTTCAGAGAATATAATATTTCAAATAATGTACGCCACTTTTCGGCGACAGAAACACAATTAGGTCAATTATACCGAGATGCGGAAATATTTGTTTTCCCTTCTGTTTACGAAGGTTTCGGAATGCCTCTATTGGAAGCGATGGTAAATAGTTGCCCTGTGGTTTTATCTAGTGCCAGCTGTTTTCCTGAGATTGCGGGGGAAGCAGGTCGCTATTTTAATCCTTACGACGTAGAGGATATGTATATTGCCATGAAAACCGTATTGGAAAGTACCGGATTAAGAGCTGAATTGGTGAAAAAAGGCTTGGAGAGAGTAAACCTGTTCTCGTGGGAAAAAACAGCAGAGCAACATTTGGAAGTGTATAATTCGTTAATATAGTATTATGGTTTCGGTTTGCATGGCTACCTATAATGGCACAAAATATATAAAAGAACAAGTTGAAAGTATATTATGTCAATTATCCGATGATGATGAATTAATTATTTCGGATGATGCTTCTACGGATAATACTATTGCAATTTTAAGCGAATTAAAAGATTCAAGAATAAAGATTTACAATTTTCAAAGAAATAAAAAAGGACTATCCAATCACATTTTAACAACTTCCAATTTCGAGAATGCATTAAAACAAGCGAAAGGTGAATTTATTTTTTTGTCGGATCAGGATGATATTTGGGACGCAAACAAGCTGAAAATATTTTTAGAAAATTTTGAAGGCAATGATTTGGTAGTCTCCGATTGCTGTTATATTATTGATGATGAAATTAGGCATAATACAAGTTTTTGTAACGGAAAATCCCCGAAACGCAATTGCCTTATAACCCGCCCCAGTTATCATGGTTGTTGTATTGCTTTCAGAAAAAGTTTGTTAAATATTGCATTCCCATTTCCCCCAAAACTGCCATTACACGATGCTTGGTTGGGGATGCTAGCCGAAAATGTGGGAAAAGTGAAGTTTGTTGATGAAAAACTAACCTATTATAGAATACATAATAGCAATGTATCTGTTGGTAAAAAGAATTCATATAGCTATATGGTGTATTACAGATTGTATATATACGTGCATCTTTTGTTTCGTCTTTTTACCAAGGGGCTATGTTTTGTAAAAAATAATCGCATATAATATGAATTTCTCAGTTCTTCTATCAATATATTGCAAAGAAAATCCATTGTTTTTACAAAAAGCGCTGGATAGTGTCTTTAATCAAACCGTTCCTCCGGCGGAGGTTGTTTTGGTAAAGGATGGGCCTTTAACGCCCGACTTGGACCGGATAATAGATGCTTACCAAAAGAATTATCCGATATTAAAAGTTATTTCTCTACCTCTAAATAAAGGGCTTGGCAATGCCCTGAATGAAGGGATAAAGCATTGTTCGTATGAGTGGATTGCTCGTATGGATACCGATGATATTTGTTACCCATACCGGTTTGAAAAGCAATTGGATATTATCAGGAATCAGCCAGATATTTCTTTTATTAGCTCCGGTATTGCCGAATTTATTGATACGCCCGACAATATTCGCTCTTATAGAAATCTACCCGAGAAACACAATGAGATTTATTTGTACGCGAAAAAGAGATGTCCTGTAAATCATCCGGCAACAATGTACAGAAAACAGGCCGTTATTGATGCCGGTGGATATAAGGAATTTCCGGAAGATTATCATCTTTGGATTAGAGCTTTGATGAAAGGCTACAAATTTTATAATATACAGGAACCTCTACTTTACTTCAGAACGAATTTGGATACAATTAAACGCAGGGGAGGTTGGAAGTATGGCATAATAGAACTAAGACATCAGTACGATTTTTATAAAATCGGTTTTTTAACCTTTCCCCAGTTTGTATATAATTGTGCTGTTCGTTTTGTTGTTAGGTTGATACCTCCGGTATTGAGGCAACGCGTGTACAATAAGTTATTGGGAACTAGGATTTTACCCCCCCCGCATAAACATCTTTTAATAAATAATTACATAAATAAACCTCCTTCTTCCCCTTGAAGGGCAGAAAGAGATGCATGGTTTGACGCCCACCACCAGTGGACGTTAGACCATTGCTTTTTAGTTCTATACATACAGAAGGAGAACTTGTTCCCTGTGGCAATTTTTCGTCGCACCTTAATAAAACGCCAAGAGTTTTTATTTTAAAATAAATCAAATGCAAAACATAAATTTTTCAGCGCTTGCAACAGTTTATCATAAAGATAATCCTCAGTTTTTAAAAGAGGCATTGGATAGCATCGTGAATCAAACTCGTATCCCTTCCGAAATTGTAATAGTCGCTGATGGACCTTTAAATATGGACTTGGATAAAATTTTGAATGAATTTAAGTCGAATTATTTTTATATTACAAAACTTATCTATTTACCTAGAAATATAGGAACCGGAAAAGCTATCAATGAAGGGCTTAAGCAATGTTCTTATGATTTAGTGGCAAAAATAGACAGTGATGATATAAGTTTCCCAACGCGATTTGAAAAGCAATTGGATGTCTATGAAAAAAATCCTGAATTAGCATTCGTAAGTGCATCAATATGTGAATTTAAAAATAATGATATACATAATATCTCATCATATCGAGTTTTACCGGAAAAACATGGCGCCATTATCAAATATGCAAAGAGGAGATGTCCAATGAATCAACCTGCTGCAATGTATCGAAAATCAGCTATATTTGATTGTGGCGGCTACAATAATTTTACCTTCGGAGAAGATTATGATTTATGGGTTAGAGCCATAATGAAAGGCTATAAATTTTACAATATACAAGAACCACTGTTGTATTTCAGAACAAATGAAGATTCTATAAAGAAAAGAGGTGGATTTTGGTATTTAAAAATAGACATGGCACATCATTATGATTTTTATAAAATGGGTTTTTTAACCTTTCCCCAGTTTGTATATAATTGCGCTATTCGTTTTGTTGTTAGGTTGATACCAATAAAATTAAGGCAAATGGTATATTCCAAACTTTTGAGAAAGAAAAATTCTTTTATCAATTACTGAGGGATACAATTCATTTAATCTATCGTTAGAGTTGTTTGCTCTATGCGTTTTTTTTGATTCAAAAAGTTGCAACATATTGCTATTTTATATACCTTTGCTGTATGATAAGAGAGAGAATAATAACAACGTATAAGAATTACTTTTTAGAATTTATATCGGCTCTTGATGAAGATGTATCACTGAAAATATTTTATACGCTTGATATACTTAAAACACAGGATAGAATTTCTAAAAAGTTTGTTAAGTATATACGTGATAATGTGTATGAGTTGCGTACTGAATACGAAGGCAATATATACCGCATTTTTTTCTGTTTCGACAAAGGGAATGTCGTAATATTGTTTAACGGGTTTCAAAAGAAAACGCAGAAAACACCGGAAAAAGAAATCAACAGAGCGATACAATTAAAAAATGAATATTATGCAAACAAACGATAACTCAAGCTTACTGACAAGCGTAGATGACATAATGGATGCGAAGTTCGGCAAAGTCGGAACACCCGAACGCGAAGCTTTCCGCCGCGAAGCATACGCCTATTGCATGGGACAGATAATACACGATGCCCGAAAAAACGAGAAAATAACCCAACAGGAACTCGCCGCCCGCATCGGATCCGAAAAATCCTATATCTCCAAAATCGAAAACGGACTTATAGAACCAAGTGTAGGTACATTCTACCGCATAATAGACGCCCTGGGATTGAGAGTTGAAATAGTAAAACCGATTTATTAAAGGGATTGGATTAATTCTCAACCCTCAACCCTCAATTCAACCCCATGTCCACCTATCACGAAATACTGTATAAATACTGGGGGTACTCCTCTTTTCGTCCCTTGCAGGAGGATATTATCCGCTCTGTGGCTGCGGGGAAGGATACGCTTGGACTGATGCCGACCGGTGGCGGCAAGTCGCTCACTTTTCAGGCGCCGACAATGGCCATGGAGGGCTTGTGCCTGGTGGTAACACCGCTAATCGCCCTGATGAAAGACCAGGTGGATAACCTGAAGCAGCGGGGAATTAAAGCCTTGGCTGTTTACACGGGCATGACCTATCAGGAAATCCTCGTTACCCTCGAAAATGCCGTGCTGGGCGATTATAAATTTCTGTATGTCTCGCCCGAAAGGCTTGCTTCGGAGCTGTTTCTGAAGAAGTTGAAGGACATGAATATCTGTCTGCTGGTGGTGGACGAGGCGCATTGCATATCGCAGTGGGGATACGATTTCCGCCCTTCGTATCTGAATATTGTCAACATTCGCGAATACCTGCCCAAAACGCCTGTTCTGGCGCTAACCGCTACGGCTACCCCGGGTGTGGTGGACGATATACAAAACAACCTGGGCTTCGGCGAAAAGAACGTTTTCAGAAAGAGTTACAAGCGCGATAACCTGGCTTACTCGGTGTATGAAACCGAAAACAAGATGGGTTCGCTAATTAGGATTCTCAATAAAATAGCCGGATGCACGATTGTGTATGTAAGAAGCCGGCAAAAAACGAAAGAAATAGCCGAAGAGCTGGTGAATTGTGGCTTTTCGGCCGATTACTACCACGCAGGACTAAGAAACGAAGAAAAAACCCGAAAGCAAAACGCCTGGAAAAACAACGAACGCCGCATCATTGTCTCCACCAATGCCTTTGGAATGGGAATCGACAAGCCCGACGTGCGTTTAGTGATACACACCGACTTACCCAATTCGATAGAAGAATATTTTCAGGAAGCCGGCAGGGGTGGACGGGATGAGAAAAAGTCGTATGCGGTCATACTTTATACCAAAAACGACAAAACCGTCCTGAAAAAGCGGATTTCGGACGGATTTCCCGAAAGGACATTCGTGGTGCATGTGTATGAGGCGCTGGCGTATTTTTTGCAGGTGGCCGAGGGTTTCGGCACAAACAAGGTCTATGATTTCAACCTCTACCAGTTTTGTTCGACTTACAAACTACCAATAAATCAGACACATAATGCCCTCAAAATTCTCGACATGGCCGGTTATATCGAATACACCGACGAAGAAGAGAACCGTTCGAGACTGATTTTCCGCGTTTACCGGGATGAATTATACCACTACGATTTGGGAAAGGAGTACGACCAAGTAATCAACATTATTTTGAGGTTATACCCGGGTATTTTTACCGATTACATAAACATCGACGAAACAGCCATTGCCACCCGCCTGAACAGGACGCGAAACGATGTTTACGAAATGTTGAAAGTATTGACAAAACAAAACATTATAGATTATATTCCACACAAAAAAACGCCGCTGATTGTCTATACACAACCCCGTCAGGATGCGCGCTACGTGCGTATTCCCAAAAATGTGTACGAAGAGCGCAAAGACCGCTTCAAAGACCGGATTGAGGCAATGGCCAATTATGCAGAACGGAAGGACGTATGTCGCAGCCGCATGTTGCTGGCTTATTTCGGAGAAACGGATTCCAAAGATTGCGGCCAGTGCGATGTGTGTCTGTCGAAAAGCAAAAGGAGACTCTCATCCGCCAATTTTGACATGATTTTTGAGGAAGTAAAAAATATCCTCAACAAGCAAACACTTACTATTGAGGCTTTAACAGAGCAGTTACCAGCCTTTCCCGCCGAAGACATTATAGAGGTCATCCGCTTCCAAATCGACCGGGGAGTTATTGTGCTGGATATTGGGAAGTTGAGGCTGGGATGAAATATCCGAACCACAAGAAGAACGCAAATTACGCAGATTACGCGAATTCGCGCAACTAATTTTATAAATTGACTGATTTTAAACAATATATAAATTGCGAAAATCTGCGTAATTTGCGTTCATACATTTCGTGTCCTCTAATCAATATAAACAACAAAACCCGCTTATTCAGCAGGTTTTCTTTTAAAGTACGCACGACGAGACTCGAACTCACACATCCTTACGGAAACTACCCCCTCAAAGTAGCGTGTCTACCAATTCCACCACGTGCGCATATACTAAATTCAGAAAAAAAATGTGGCCTCTGCCACATCAGAGCGAAAGACGGGACTCGAACCCGCGACCCCGACCTTGGCAAGGTCGTGCTCTACCAACTGAGCTACTTTCGCAATATGTATCGTCTCCGCAATAACCGCATTTCCTTGCCAAGGCCGGAGCCTCTATCTTTGGGGGCAAGGTCGTGCTCTACCAACTGAGCTACTTTCGCAATATGTATCTTCTCCGCAATAACCGCATTTCCTTGCCTAGGCCGGAGCCTCTATCTTTGGGGGCAAGGTCGTGCTCTACCAACTGAGCTACTTTCGCAATATGTATCTTCTCCGCAATAACCGCATTTCCTTGCCAAGGCCGGAGCCTCTATCTTTGGGGGCAAGGTCGTGCTCTACCAACTGAGCTACTTTCGCAATATGTATCTTCTCCGCAATAACTGCATTTCCTTGCCAAGGCCGGAGCCTCTATCTTTTGGGGCAAGGTCGTGCTCTACCAACTGAGCTACTTTCGCAATATGTATCTTCTCCGCAATAACCGCATTTCCTTGCCTAGGCCGGAGCCTCTATCTTTGGGGGCAAGGTCGTACTCTACCAACTGAGCTACTTTCGCAATATGTATCGTCCTTCGCGATATTTCGGATGCAAAGATATAGCCATTTTTTATTTTATCAAAATAATATGCAAAGAAAAACGCATAAAAAAAGTCCGATAGGTGTGCAGAGCTATGCAGGCGTGTTCGTCGTCGGCACAGACTGGGGGAGAATCCATGCTAGCCTCAATAATGTAGTTTTTAGAACCTGGATAGAATTGCAGATATATAAATGATGTAATGAGGTTTCTTGTGTTGCTATTTATTTGCTACTGAGGTTGTTTTTTGAAAATGAATTAGGTTGGAATGAGGTTTTCTATTTTTATGATTATCCATCAGCCCTTTGACGCACTTGTCATCCTACAGTGTATGTTGCATTTGCTTTTTTAATTTGCTAATTATCAAATTTACTCAGGGCAAACCATGAAAAATTTTACGCCTTACACCTTTCGGTAAAGTTGCTGATATGAGCAGGAGATTCCTCCCTTTGGTCGGAATGACTGTCTCCTTTTTGGGAGAGAGGATGAGGAAGTGGCGGCTTCGCCGCCACTTCCTCATCCCTTAAACCCCTAACAGGCGAGTCATTCCGACCAAAGGGAGGAATCTCATTCGTAACAGTAGTACTAAAAATTTTCATGCGTTTGCCCTGCTAATTTACTAATTTGCTAATTTGCTAATTAATATTTTTACTAACTTTGCCAGCCTTAATTTTAATGTAATTAGTAAATTATGAAAGCATTTGTATTTCCCGGTCAGGGAGCTCAGTTTGTTGGTATGGGGAACGACCTCTACAACACCTCTTCTGTTGCAAAAGAACTGTTTGAAAAAGCAAACGAAATCCTTGGTTTCCGTATCACCGATTTGATGTTTGCCGGCACAGATGAAGACCTTCGTCAAACCAAAGTAACACAACCTGCTATATTTCTACATTCGGTGATTCTGGCAAAAACCTTAGGGGCTGATTTTAAACCCGATATGGTTGCAGGCCATTCGCTTGGAGAGTTTTCGGCGCTTGTTTCCTCCAATGCGCTTTCGTTCGAGGACGGATTGAAGCTTGTTTACAAACGGGCGTTGGCCATGCAAAAAGCCTGCGAATTGAACCCTTCGACAATGGCGGCTGTATTGGGCCTGCCGGACGAAAAAGTGGAAGAAATCTGCGCTTCGATTACCGGCGAAGTGGTGGTGCCGGCCAATTATAACTGCCCCGGGCAGATTGTCATTTCCGGTTCAAATGCCGGTATAGATGCGGCTTGCGAGTTGATGAAAAATGCGGGCGCAAAACGTGCCCTGAAGTTAAGCGTAGGCGGCGCTTTCCACTCGCCCTTGATGGAACCGGCGAAAGCTGAATTGGAAAAGGCCATCAACGAAACGCAATTCTCAGCGCCTGTTTGCCCTGTATATCAAAATGTTTCGACAGTTGCCGAAATCAATCCGGCAACAATTAAGACCAACCTGATAGCACAACTGACCGCCCCCGTAAAATGGACGCAATCGGTTGAACATATAATAGCCGACGGAGCAACCGAATTTGTCGAACTCGGACCCGGCGCTGTTCTTCAGGGATTGATTAAAAAGATTAACAAAGAAGCCGTTACAAGCGGAAAGCAATAAGCTTTTGGTAGGGATAAAATCCGAACACAGAAGGAACGCTAATTACGCCGATTACACAAATTCACGCAAATAAATCACTTCTAATTTTATAATTAGCTGATTTTAAACCATATATAAATTGCGATAATTTGCGTAATCTGCGTAATTTGCGTTCCTGTGTTTCGTGTCCCCTGTGATGAATAGTTGTCATCCTCTAATCTTTAAAGAAAAGCCTTTACTCTTGCATACAGATTTTTGTTTTTCAGGGGATTGAAAAAATGATTTTCATTATCTTTGCAGCATAAATTTTTATGATAAATATCTAAAATACAGGATATTAAAAGAATGAATGATATAAACAAACCTGTTAAATACACTAACGCACCGATTGCAAATAGACGCAAGCGGGAATGTTGTTAATCTGTAAAACAAAGATCTATCAATCTGTAAAACAAAATGTTGTCAATTTGTAAAATTAGTTATACCTTTGCGATGTCAAAGTATAAAATAAAATAGCAACAAACTGTAAAATAGAACAGCAATAAAATGTAAAATGAAATACACTAGTAGATTGACAGATAGTGAATTATCAAGCAAATTAGAATCTTCTGGCGCTATTCTAATTCGCGGAGCAAAAGCGTGTGGAAAAACCGAGTCCGCAAAGCAGTTTGCTAAAAGCATTGTGCGGGTGGATACAGATGAAAATGTTGCGGATATAATGACCACCAATCCCAAACGATTACTGATGGGTAATACGCCTCTTTTGCTTGATGAATGGCAGGTACAACCCAAACTTTGGAATTTGGTACGACACGAAGTTGATGAGCGTGCCCTTTCGGCTCAATTTATTCTTACAGGTTCTGCCAATCCCGAAGAAACTACCAAAATGCACTCCGGTGCAGGACGATTTACAACGCTTGATATGCGAACGATGTCGTGGCAAGAATTGGGATTTTCTTCCGGCAAAATCAGCATGAATGACTTGTTTCAAGAACGAAAAATTGACATATACGACGAGCCAACGCCGTTAGAAATGATTATCGAAAAAATAGTTATCGGTGGTTTCCCGACTACGCTGCATAAATCCGTTTCGCAGGCAATGAATATCAACTCAGGTTATATCGACTTGCTTGCAGAAGTTGATATGAGCCGAGTTTCCAATATCAAACGCGACCCGATAAAAGTCCGAAATCTCCTGCGTTCCATAGCCCGAAATACGGCTACACTTGCCGATGCTGCTACTTTTGCCACCGACATTCACGAAAAAGAAAACGGTGATATTTCCAGACCCACAATCTACGACTATCTCGACTGTTTGAAACGCCTGATGATTATTGAGGAACAACCTGCGTGGGCGCCTCATTTGCGTTCGGCTGCCATATTGCGTAAATCGCCGAAAATTCATTTTACCGATGTCAGTCTGTCGGTTGCGGCTATTGGCGCTAATGAAAAATCCCTGTTGAACGATTTGAAGTTTTCCGGTTTTTTGTTTGAGTCGTTAGTAACGCACGATTTGAGAGTTTATGCCCAAGCAAACGATGCCAAAGTGTTTCATTACCGCGATTCAACTAATTTGGAAGTAGATGCTATCGTTCAAAAACGCAATGGCGATTGGATGGCTTTTGAGATAAAACTCGGTACAGGACAAATTGATGAAGCAGCCAAAAATATGCTTCATTTGAACTCAATTATTGATGCTACAAAAACCAATCCACCGAAATCGCTTAACGTAATTACCGGTACGGGAATAAGTTACACTCGAAAAGATGGAGTCAATGTGATTTCGCTCGCCTCGTTGGGAGCGTGATTAGTGATTTATAAAATCTGCGCAGAATCCATTAAATCAGCGTTATCAGCATGCAAAAAAAAAATAATCCCCCAATGAAACCCCCAATCGTCCCATATCTCGCCCTCGCGCAGTAAAAATTTCGGCAAGCGAACAACGATTAAAAAATTGCGTATCTTTGCAGCATGAAAATTGCAGCTTTAGTTTCGGGCGGAGTCGATAGTTCGGTGGTTGTTCATCAACTGAAAGAACAGGGTTACGACCCAACTATTTTTTACATACGCATTGGAATGGAGGACAAGGATGGCTACATTGACTGCCCTTCGGAGGAAGATATTGAAATAACGACCTACATCGCAAAAAAATACGGTTGCAAGTTTGAAATCGTATCGCTTCACGAAGAATACTGGGAAAATGTGGTCAGTTACACCATCGACGCGGTTAAACGTGGTCTGACCCCCAATCCTGATATGATGTGCAATAAATTGATCAAGTTCGGCTGCTTTGAACAAAAATGGGGACAGGAATTTGACAAAATAGCCACCGGCCATTACGCCACCACCACCGAAATCAACGGGTTGACCTGGTTGTCTACAGCCAAAGATCAGGTAAAAGACCAAACCTACTTCCTCGGGCAAATAAATTACATGCAGGTAGCCAAACTGATGTTCCCCATCGGACACCTGCTGAAAAGCGAAGTCCGGGCAATTGCCGCACAGCAAGGATTGCCATCGGCGCAACGCAAAGACAGTCAGGGAATTTGCTTCTTGGGAAAAATCAATTACAACGATTTTATCAAGCGCTATTTGGGCGAAAAAAGCGGTAAAATTGTGGAACTGGAAACCGGCAAAATAATCGGAACGCACAACGGATACTGGTTCCATACCATCGGGCAGCGCAAAGGCTTGGGATTGAGCGGAGGCCCCTGGTTCGTCATAAAAAAGGACATTAACCAAAACATAGTCTATGTATCCAACGGCTACGATACCGAAAATCAATACGGAAAAATAATCGATCTGGCCGGATTTTCGTTTATCACCCAAGATATTCGGGGCGAGTTTGAAGAGCTCAGGGACGTTACATTTAAAGTGAGGCATACACCCGAATTTACCCCCGGAAAAGTAGAGAAAATAGGCGACATGTTCCGCATCCATTCCCAAGAAAAAATACAAGGCATTGCCGCCGGACAATTTGGCGTTATATACGATGCCAACTCCCAACTTTGCCTGGGGAGCGGGATGATTGTTAATGGGTGATTTCGACAATTAGACGAATTGCACCTGACCCAGATTTTTCGCAAAATCGTGAATAGAATGATCAATTTTTTCTATGGTCTGTTTGCTGGGATTTCGTTTACCTGTAATATAATGGCTCAACTGACCTTGATTAATACCTGTCAGGCGAGACAGACCCGCCAATGAAAAATAAGCAGTATAGAATTGAAGAAATGAGGCTGTATCATATTGAAATTCAAACTCTGCTTCAACAAATTGCTTTTCTTCTTCCCAATGTAACGCTTTCATTTCAAGATACGATTCCTTAAAATCTTCAATTGCTTCCTGCACCGTATTCCCGTCCCCGATAATTCCATAATTCAACGTATTATCGTTTAAATCTACATAAACGCCATACGTTCCGTCCTTACCACGTTCGATAAATGCTTTTACTTTATTCATAATTATCCTCTTTTCTATCTTGAATTAAAGTTTAACCCCTGATGTTTTACTAATACTCTTTAGTGTTCCATTTTTTACTTCCTCGCTTGGATGATAACTCAGCTCAAATGTTAAACCTGTTATCGGGCTATACCAAATCGGATGTCGTTTTCCATTTCTATAAAGGCTACACCCCATAGCCTTTAGCTTTCGTTCCACTTCCGAGTATTTCATTCTACCTATGTTCGTTCGGGTATTAGATTACAAAGATAATGATATTAAAATTAATATCATGTTTTTAGGCATTATTTTTCAATCAATACTCATTTATCAACAAAATCTATCAAACCATAATAATTATCTATTTGATTTATTTAACAGAAGAGTTTATCTTTGCTTCAACAACAAAGTTAAACCCTAAAAAATAAATTATTATGTCAGTATTAGTAGGAAAAAAAGCGCCTGTGTTTAAAACAAATGCCGTTATAAACGGAAATGAAATTGTAGAAAACTTTTCATTGGATCAGTATGTAGGTAAAAAATATGTCGTATTCTTCTTTTATCCGGCTGATTTTACATTCGTTTGTCCAACCGAACTCCTTGCTTTTCAGGAAAAAATCGCGGAATTTGAATCGCGCAATGTAGCAGTTGTCGGGGCCTCAACCGATTCGGCATTTTCGCACTGGAAATGGCTGCAAACAGAACAAAACGAAGGGGGCATCAAAGGCGTAAGATATCCCATTGTTTCGGATCAAACGCTGACAATCTCCAACAATTACGATGTTTTAGCCGGTAGCCTCGACTATACCGACCAGGGCGACGAAGTTTTTGTAGGAGCTCCCCAAGCATACAGAGGCTTGTTCCTGATAGACAAAGCAGGTGTAGTCCGCTACCAGGTGGTGAACGATATGCCACTCGGCAGAAGCGTTGAAGAAACTATCCGCATGATTGATGCGCTGCAATTCACCGAAGAATATGGCGAAGTATGCCCCGCCAACTGGAAAAAAGGCAAAAAAGGATTGAAAGCCACTCAGGAAGGAATCTCGGCGTACTTATCGGAGCAACACTGATTTGCTAATTAATGAATAAACGCAAAAGGGAGGCTCTTAATATTTGAGCCTCTGCTTTTTTCAAGTTGCCAAAATAGCGTCTTGAAAAGCCCTCTCTTCTAAACACAAAGACCTGCTGAACATTGGTAATTTTATTAGAGGCTTTTATTTGGCAAGTGATTAAAATTTAGTAGATTTGTGGCATAATAAACCAATTAAAACAGAAAGTATGAATAGTAATATGGTAACAGCCCGCATAGACGTATCGAAGCCCGAAGGACGTAAAATAGTCCGAGAGCTTGAAGCAAAAAAAAGCGTAGAACTGGATTATCCTATGCCCGAAGGCATATCGGGGAAAACATACACCCACGAGGAGGTATGGGGAGAGATGTTAGATGAATTGAGCGAATACTACGGCTGTGATATGCGTAAATTAGTTGTTCTATGATCTACAAAATACAGTACTCTGAAGAATCTCGTATTGATATAAAAGAATTGGGTTATGTTATTCGAGAAAAATATAATGCGCCAATTACTGCTGCAAAATATATTATTGGCATAATTCACGAAATAAAACAACTCACAACTAACCCCGAAATATACGCCATACAAACCCGACAATCGTTAAAACAATACGGCCACAACGTCCGCCGGTTAAACTACAAGAAAATGGCCATTATCTACACCGTTCACGGCACAACGGTTTACATACACCGCATTGTTCCGGCAAATACTATTTCGGGACTTTCGCTGTAATAGTTTGACAAACCATTTATATATCGGGGAAGCTGTAATTTATTACGGCTTCCTTATTTTTATCTAAATTCGTGTCCCGATTTCGTCCCGCCCATATTAATCAAAAAAAGCACACAACCAATTTATAATTAATTAGTTATATGCTTTCTTGTCGGGGTAGCGGGATTCGAACCCACGACCCCCTGCTCCCAAAGCAGGTGCGCTAACCGGACTGCGCTACACCCCGTTTTCCGTAAATGCGAGTGCAAAGATATAAAAAAATTGAAGAATGAAGAATGATGAACAAAAAAAATCCCCTTTTATGTAAAATAATCGCGAGATTTTCGCGATTGACTGTCAACTCAACCAATAAATTCAATACTTTTGTACAAAAATCGGAAAAATAAAAGACAAAAAATATTATGTATAGAAATTATACTTGTGGAGAATTGACCTTGACCAATGTTGGTAAAGAAGTAAGCTTGGCCGGATGGGTGCAGAAATCGCGTAAACTTGGCGGTGGAATAACTTTTGTTGATTTGCGCGACCGCTATGGTATTACGCAACTGGCTTTTAATAAAAATACGAACGCCGAAATATACGAAGAGGGGAATAAACTGGGACGCGAATGGGTGGTGCAGGTAACCGGCTTGGTGCAGGAACGGTCGAGCAAAAACCCCAATATTCCGACTGGCGATATAGAAATCGTTGTTTCGGAAATCCTTGTCCTCAATTCGTCCGAGACCCCTCCTTTCACCATTGAGAATGAAACGGACGGCGGTGAAGACATCCGAATGAAATACCGCTATCTTGATTTGAGGCGTACACCGGTGCGCGCGAATCTCGAATTACGCCACAAAATAGCCTTTGAAACGCGCCGCTACCTCGATAACCTGAAGTTCATGGAGGTAGAAACCCCTGTGCTGATAGGTTCTACACCCGAAGGAGCCCGCGACTTTATCGTGCCTTCGCGAATGAATCCCGGACAATTTTATGCTTTGCCGCAATCGCCGCAGTTGTTCAAGCAATTGTTGATGGTTTCGGGCTTCGACCGGTATTTTCAGATTGTGAAGTGCTTCAGAGACGAGGATTTACGCGCCGACCGCCAGCCCGAGTTTACACAGATAGACTGCGAAATGTCGTTTGTGGAGCAGGAAGATGTATTGCAAACATTTGAGGGACTGGCCAAAAACCTGTTTAAGACAGTAAAAGGTATCGACATCCCCGATTTTCCGCGAATGACCTACGCCGATGCCATGCGCTATTATGGTTCGGACAAACCGGACACGCGTTTTGAAATGAAATTCTCGGAAATTAAAGACCTGACAACCGACTGCAATTTTGCCGTATTCGATAGCGTTGAATATGTGGGCGCCATCTGCGCAAAAGGCTGTGCCGGATATACCCGCAAGCAACTGGACGAACTGACCGATTTTGTGAAACGTCCGCAGATAGGAGCGAAAGGCCTTATCTATATGAGATGCGAACAGGACGGAAGCTATAAATCGTCTGTCGATAAATTCTATAATCAGGAATATTTGTCGAAGTGGGCCGAACGATGTGGCGCCGAAGCAGGCGATTTACTCCTTGTTATATGTGGTGAAACAGAAAAAGCCCAAAAACAACTCTGCGAACTTCGCCTCGAAATGGGAGAACGCCTGGGACTGAAAGACAAAAACGTATTCAGCTGTTTGTGGGTGATTGATTTCCCCTTGTTGGAGAAAGACGAAGAACTGGGACGGTATTTTGCCAAACACCATCCGTTCACCAGCCCGAACGCCGACGATATTCAGCTGCTGGAATCCGATCCGGGAGCCGTTCGCGCCAGCGCCTACGATATGGTTATCAACGGTGTGGAAGTAGGCGGCGGATCGGTGCGCATACACAACAGCGATTTGCAGCAAAAAATGTTCGGCATACTGGGCTTTACCGAAGAGAAAGCGCAAGCCCAATTCGGCTTTTTGATGAATGCCTTTAAGTATGGCGCACCGCCTCATGCCGGTCTGGCTTTTGGTCTCGACCGCCTGGTGTCGTTGTTTGCCGGATTGGATTCGATACGCGACTGCATTGCGTTCCCCAAAAACACATCGGGAAGAGATGTAATGATAGATGCCCCATCGGAAATAGATCAGGAGCAACTGGACGAACTTCGCCTGAGCGTAAATTCAGAATCTATTTAACAGATTCTTACCGGAATAACCCAAAAATAGAACTACGAAAGAGGCTGTCTCATAAGTCTCTTCTCTGAATTTGTCATTGCGGGTCGGAGCCTGCAATGACAGACTTATGACACAGCCCCTTCGCGTGTAAAAAAGTTTGCTGATCCCCCATAAACAGCCTTAAACGTGTAAAGGATGCAAGATTATGAGACGGGGAGTATAAAAAGTGTTAATTGCTAAAATATTCTTATCACATAATGCGTCTTATTATATGTGTACTTAGTATATTTGCAACCTCAATTTAATAAGTACACTTATTATAAATAGTAATTGATGACAGATACAGTAGATAACAGTCTTTTTTGCCGGACAGATGACGATATAGGTTGCTTAATTTGGCAACTGACAAAGATTTGGCAACGCGGAAAACACCGGAATATGGGTGAATTTGGCATCACCGGCTCGCAAATGGAAGTTCTGGGCGCTATAAAAAAATTACAGGACGAAGTTGAGATTACCCAGATAATTTTGTCGCAGGAAACAAACATCGACCCAATGACCGTATCGACCATCCTGAAAAATTTGCAGAAAAAAGGACTGATCACCCGAAAAGAAAGCAAGGTGGATACCCGGGCAAGAATTGTAGAACTTACCGACATGGGAAATGTGTTGATATGCAAGGCGTTTTTAAAGTTTCAGAAAATGCAGGAAGCGCTTTTCAAGCGTATTGATAAAGACGTACTAAGAGATCAGTTAAAGTTATTATTATCAGAATTAAATAAATTAGAAATTCAATAAATAGTTAAAGGTATGAGATTTAAAAGATTAAGTTTAGGAGTATTATCTCTATTTTTAGTTTCTTGTGGCGGTGGTTTTAGCCTGCAGGAAGAAGCGCCGAAAGAATATGCGACAATAGCCGTTGCGAAGCAAAGCGCCGAACTGCAGTCGGTATATCCGGTAACGATAAAAGGGCAGGAAGACATTGACATAAAACCGCGCGTAGATGGTTTTATCGAAGAAATTTATATAGATGAAGGTTCGGTGGTGAAAAAGGGACAAGCCTTGTTTAAAATAAATTCGCCCCAATCGGTACAAGCATACAATACGGCTGTGGCAGCAGTAAATAGCGCCGAAGCACAAGTGAATACGGCAAAACTGAACGTGGACAGGCTCCGCCCCTTAGCCGAAAAAGGCATCATAAGCAATGTGCAGCTGGAAACCACCCTGAATGCTTACGAAACAGCCAAAGCCGGATTAGCTCAGGCCAAAGCCGTGCAAACAAATGCTCAATCGGTATTGGGCTGGACAACCGTAACGAGCCCCGTGAATGGCGTGGCCGGTTCTATTCCTTTCCGTCAGGGAAGTTTGGTCAACAACTCGAATGTATTGACAACAATAGCCAACACAAGCAATGTATATGCCTACTTTTCGCTGAACGAAAAAGAATTGCTGGAATTGTTGAACACACTGGAAGGCCGTACTCAGGCCGAAAAAATCAAAACTCTGCCGGCTGTTACCCTCACGCTTGCCGATGGCTCGGTTTATGCCGAACCGGGCAAAATTGAAACAATCTCGGGCTCGGTAAACGTAACAACAGGCGCTGCCACATTCAGGGCATCATTCCCCAATGCTCAAGGAATTTTGAGGAGTGGAACAAGCGGTAAACTCTCCATACCCAAAGTATTGAACGATGTATTTGTGATACCACAGAAAGCAGCCTTCTCTCAGCAGAATAAAGTGTTGGTATATAAGGTACAAGCCGACTCTGTTGTACAAAAAGTTATTGACGTATTACCAAGCCCTGACGGACAAAGCTATGCCGTTACAAGTGGTCTGAGCGTGGGCGATGTAATTATAGCCGACGGCGTTGCCACTTTGAGTGATGGTAAAAAAATAAAACTAAACTAATCGCTTACTGATTAGAAAACCTATAAAAGAGAAATTACAATGTTAAAGACATTTATAGAAAGACCTGTATTATCCACCGTAATCTCAATTATTATTGTGGTGCTGGGAATCATTGGCTTGGCAACATTGCCGGTTGAACAATATCCCGATATTGCGCCTCCTACGGTGCAGGTGCAGGCAAATTATCCGGGCGCGAATGCGGATGTGGTAATGAACAGTGTGGTTATTCCACTCGAAGAGCAGATAAATGGTGTGGAAGGGATGACTTACATGACCTCGTCAGCCGGCAATGGTATGGCGCAACTGAGGGTTTTCTTCCGTCAAGGTGTGAATCCTGATATTGCCGCCGTTAACGTGCAGAATCTGGTTGCCCGTGCAACACCCTTGTTACCTCAGGAAGTAACCCGCGTGGGGGTAACGGTGCAGAAACAGCAAAACAGTACATTGCTTGGTTTAACCTTAGTTACCAACAACCCCGATTACGATGGTCAGTTTTTGCAGAACTGGGCGAATATCAACCTTTTGCCGCAGATAAAGCGTGTTTATGGCGTGGGTAGCGCCAGTGTTTTTGGAGCAAGGGACTATTCGATGCGTATTTGGTTGAATCCGGTAGCCATGGCTTCGTACAAAATGTCGGAGCAAGAAGTAGTCGCCGCGTTGCAAGATCAAAATATTGAAGCAGCCCCCGGCGAAGTAGGGCAAAACAGCAATCAATCTTTTCAGTATGTACTGAAATTCACCGGAAAGTTGAAATCGGTTGAAGAGTTTGAGGATATTATTATCCGCTCGCAAAACGGTCAGCTACTACGTGTAAAGGATGTGGCGCGAGTTGAATTAGGCTCGTTAACCTACATCGTTAGTTCTCAAACCAACAAGAAAGATGCGGTATTTATTCAAATCGCCCAGACAGCAGGTTCCAATGCTCAAGAGGTGATTAATAACGTAAAAGAAGTAATTAATGATGCAAATTTCCCTCCGGGAGTTGAAGTAACCTACATGATGGACTCCAGCGAGTTCCTCGACGAATCTATCTCCAAGGTAATTCATACCCTGTTCGAGGCATTTATTCTGGTGTTCTTCGTAGTATTTATTTTCCTTCAGGACTTCCGTTCGACCTTGATACCGGCCATTGCCGTGCCGGTGGCCATTATCGGTACGTTCTTCTTCCTGCAAGTATTCGGATTCTCGATAAACCTGTTGACATTGTTTGCGCTGGTGTTGGCTATCGGTATTGTGGTGGATGACGCCATAGTCGTAGTGGAGGCCGTCCATGCTCAATTGGAGGCCGGCGAAAAAGATGCGAAAACAGCAACCATAAAGGCGATGACAGAAATTGCTCCGGCCATCGTATCCATTACCCTGGTTATGGCGGCGGTGTTTATCCCCGTCAGCTTTATCGGTGGAACATCCGGTGTATTCTTCAAGCAGTTCGGTTTAACATTGGCTATTGCCATCCTCATATCAGCCGTAAATGCCTTGACCTTGAGCCCTGCACTTTGCGCCCTGTTTCTGAAAGCGCAGCACAAAGACGGTAACGAAAAGCATAAAGGTCTGCTGCAAAGTTTTTATTACAACTTCAACCGGTTTTTTAATGCCAGCACATCGAAATACAAATCAAGCCTTCACTTTTTAGGCAAACGCGGACACCGCTGGATTACGGTAGCTATCATCATTGTTTCTACCGTTATTTTGGCCGGATTAATGAAAGTGCTTCCTACCGGTTTGGTGCCCAACGAAGATAGTGGTGGTGTATTGGCCTTCGTAACCTTGCCTCCGGGTTCGTCGCTCGAACGCTCGGATACAATAGTGAAACAAATAGTGGATATTGCCAGCTCCATCGATGGTGTACAGGCTGTAACCAATATTACCGGTGTTAACTTTATGGCAGGGCTTGGCAGTTCCTACGGTACAGCCATCATCAAGATGAAACCATGGGGCGAACGCAAGCTATCGACTGCCGATGTATCCGCCATACTGAAAGATACAACGAGCCATATAACCAATGCCAGCTTCTTCTTTGTAGCCACCCCTACCCTGCAAGGTTTTGGATTGGGCGCGGGCGTCGAAATGCAGTTGCAGGACAGGCATGGCGGCGACATTAACCACTTCTACAACATTAGCCAAAATTTGATTGCCAAATTGCAGCAAAGCGAGAAAGTGATGATGGTTATGAGTAACTTTAATCCCAACTTCCCGCAAAAGGAACTGGTAGCCGATATTCCCAAAATAAAAGCGGCCGGTTTAACTCTCACTTCGGTGATGAATACCTTGCAGGTATATATTGGTAGCTCGTATGTTTCCACCGTCAATTTATACGGAAAACAGTTCCGCGTGATGGTGCAGGCCGATGCGCAATACCGCAGCAAACTGAAAGACCTGAACGGAATTACTGTTCGAACAGGTAGTGGAGAAATGGCGCCTATCACCGAATTTATATCCATAAACGATGTAAGCGCACCACAAACGCTGAACCGCTTCAATATGTTCCAATCCATAGACGTAACCATTATTCCGAATATACCAAAAGGATACGGTTCGGGAGATATTATCCAGTTGATGGAAGAGTTATCGAAAGATAAAACAATTCTTCCCGACGGCTACAGCTACGAGTACGGTGGTATGACACGCGAAGAAGCCGACAGCGGCAGCAAAACCATTCTGATATTCGGTATATGCCTTATATTCGTTTACTTGTTGCTCTGCGCCTTGTACGAAAGCTACATCCTGCCATTGGCCGTAATATTCTCATTGCCTATCGGCTTGGCCGGTGTATTCGTATTCCTGATGGCATTCGGACTATCGTATGGTATTGTAAACAACATATATGTGCAGATTTCCATGATTATGTTGATAGGCTTGCTAGCCAAGAACGCCATTCTTATTGTGGAGTATGCCGTGCAACGCCGCCAGCAGGGAATGAGTATTATTGAAGCCGCCATAAATGGCGCCGTAGCCCGTTTGCGCCCTATCCTGATGACCTCCTTTGCATTCATCTTCGGGTTGTTGCCTTTGGCTATGGCTTCGGGAGCAGGCGCTATCGGTAACAAATCCATCGGTATCAGCGCTATCGGAGGGATGCTTTTTGGTACATTGATAGGCGTATTGGTTATCCCATCGCTCTATATCATCTTCCAAAGCATTCAGGATAAGTTTAGCAAGTCAGGATTTATAAATTCAAACGATGAGGTTATCTCCGGGAAACATTAACTAGTTAATAAAAGAATGATGAATACAAAATATTATAAAGGAATAGTCCTGTTGGGGGTGATAACCTCCATGGGGCTCTCGTCCTGCCAGCTTACAAATAAGTACAAAGCGCCCGAAATAGATTCGGAAAAGCTTTACAGGGATTATGCGAATACCAGCGATACAACCACCATCGCCAATATTCCCTGGAAAGAATACTTCAAAGACCCTGCTCTTCAAACATTGATAGATGATGCCCTGGCCAACAACTACGATATGCGCGTGGTGGCCGAGCGCATCAAACAAGCCGAGGCTGCTTTGGGTATGGCGCGCGCCGCTTATTTCCCCAATATAGCCATTGCCGGACAGGTGAATCAGACACGGACAAGCGTCAACAGGACTACCGGCGAAAAAGACATACTGGGCCCTCATACCGAGCAATATACCCTGGGTATTGCTGCCAGTTGGGAGTTGGATGTGTGGGGCAAGCTGAACCGCCAGCAACGTGCCCGGTATGCCGATATGCTGAACAGTTATGCCGGACAGAACCTCGTCCGCACCTCCCTGATTTCAAATATAGCGATTTCGTATTATTCGTTACTGGCGCTCGACGAACAGTTGCGCATATCAAAAGAAAGCATTGCATTGATGCAGGAAAGCGTTTCGACAATGGAAGCCTTGATGAATGCCGGTTTGCAAAACGGAGCCGCCGTAGAACAGATAAAAGCTTCGTTGTATCAGGTACAGGCAAACCTTCCCGATTTGGAAAGCAATATCAGCAAGCTTGAGAATACGATTTGCCTGCTGACGGGGAAAGCTCCGGGCTATGTTCAACGAACTAACTTAAATGAACAAAGCGTTCCCAGCGAACTGGCTGCGGGTGTTCCGTACCAGATGTTGGCAAAACGTCCCGATGTAAAGCAAGCAGAACTGTCGTTCCGTTCGGCTTTTGAAATGACCAATGCTGCGCAAGCAAGTTTCTACCCTTCCATATCCTTGAGTTCGGGTACACTGGGTTTTACGAATATGAATACCTTAAGCGGTTTCTTTAAGCCGGAACATATTTTTGCCAATATTGTAGCAGGTTTTACCCAACCTCTTTTTGCGCGGAAACAGCTGCTCACCCAGTATAAAGTGGCAAAAGCCGAACAACAAGCTACATTGCTCACATTCGAGAAAACCGTTCTGGCAGCAGGAAAAGAAGTGTCGGATATTCTGTTCACATTCCAATCTTCGCTGAAGAAAAATGAGATAAGAACCAAGCAAGTAGAATCGCTGAACAAAGCAGTATCCTTTACCCAGGAATTGCTGAAAGCAGGCGAGGCCAATTACCTCGAAGTAATCACCTCGGAACAAAACCTGCTTCAGGCGCAACTTAGCCAGGTGAGCGATAAACTGCAACAACTGCAAGCCACATCCGACCTTTACAGGGCGCTGGGTGGCGGTGCAGAATAATATTTTAACGGTAATATATTGTAGGGGCGAACCGATGTGTTCGCCCTTGCTCTTTTAAACAACTCGTAGGGGAGGTAAACCATAAGTGTTCGAAACCTCGTCCGAACGGGAGCGACCGGAAGTATATTAGCGCAAGACTTCCCAAGTTTTGAAAACTTGGGAAGTCTGATCCTACGTTCAACAAAGAGCAGGATTTTTTTGTAATCCTGCTCTTTTTGTGTATTTCCTGCGATTATTTTCTTACAACAAATCGTTCGGTATAGGTGTTGTCGGCTGTTTTTACGCTTAGGATATAAACACCGCTGGCAATGCCGGAGAGGTCTATCTCGCCTTGGTCTTTTTGCGAAATGATTTCCTGACCGTTTATTGAGAATATGCGTATGCTTTCTATCTTTTCGGGGGTTTCAACAATGATGTTGTCGCTTGCCGGATTGGGATAGAGCGTCAGTTTGCCCGATGCGGAAACGGTTTTGTGTAAACCCGTCTGGTTGTCGCTTTTCACTATTTTGAAGGCATCGAAAAGTGTCGGCGTGCCTTCGTTGTCCACCGTGTAGGTGGAAACGGTGATGGCGTCGGTCGAAACTTTTATGCTGCTGAAAGTGGGTTCGCTCGTTTGTCCGAATTTGTTGAACAGGGAGAAGAAGTTGCTTACGCCGTGTTTGTCGAAAGCGGCATTCATCTGTTCTTCCGAGCGTGGATAGTATTTCTTTTGTCCGGCTGAGTTATTGAGGAAATACAGCGCTCCTTCGGATACGTCGAACGTTCCACCGTTTTTGCCGGTTACGCTTTCGCTTGGGGCGCAATTAACGGTGCCATCAGCATAGGTAGGTGTTACTGTTTGCTGGTCGGATACGGCATTGGGCAAGTGTGTGTAACGGATTCCTTCTGCTGTGTTATCTACGTTTATTACGCCGATGACTTCGTAGATATGGTCGTGTGCCTGTATGGCAAAGTCTGCTCCAATTTCCTGCAATACAGGTGCGATTCTTTCGCGCACAAAACGTCCATCCCCGTCGTCCTGGTGCGATGAGCTGCCGGTGAACATACTTTTGTGAAATGCCACAATTTTCCATTTTACATCGGTGTGAGCGGCTGCCTGCGCCCTAAGCCATTCGGCAATACCATTGATATAGGTCTCGTTATCATCGCCGGCAACATAAGGCAGGGGAATGTTCTCGAAGTTGATGACCATAAAGAGGGCATCGCCATAGACGAAAGAGTAAACCGTGCCGTTCATATTGGTTTTGGCTGCGCCGGTGCGCGTGGTGTTGTACAGTGTATCGGTGTTGAAATGGTGAAACCAGTTGTGTGTCGGGCTGATGTCGTGGTTGCCCTGCACGGGTACGATGGGCAGTTGCAACCAGGAGGATTGCATTTTTTCAAACCATTGTTCCCATTCCCATTCCGCGCTGCCGCTGTATCCGTAGTCTTCGTAGCCGGGTATGTGGTAGGTTTCCACGAAGTCGCCGGTGCAGAGGAGGAATTTGGCATTGGGCAAAAGGCTGTGAGCTGCTTCAACGGTTTTTTTGGATACGTCAAACATTTCGTCGGTGTTTGCCTGCGTGTCGGTGATGTAGATAAATTCAAAGTCATCTTTGTTTGCCTTGGCTGTGGTGAATGTGCCGGTTTGGCTCCATGCACCGTTTACTCCGCCCACACGGTAGGAATACGTGGTGTTGGCTTGCAAACCGCTAATCACTGCCTTGTTACTGATGTAACTTCTCGTTACGCCCTTTGCAAAACCGCTGGAATTGGCTATTCCGGTGTTGTTGTTGCTGTTGGCGATATAAACCAAATCGTTCACCACAACCGGTGTGGCGTTGATTTCTCTTGCTCCGCTGAAATCGCTTGTGTTGCCGGCTTTCAGTTGCAATTTCGTACCGGTTACGCCTGCGTTGGTAAACCATGATGCGCCGAATTGCGAAGTAGGGTCGCCGTTGACGGTTACGTTTACATTGTAAGGATAATCCTTAGAGACCAATACGGAATTGTCGGGATTGCCGGCTTGTACCGTACGCTGATACAAAGTCCACGACGGAACGGTGTAATCGGCTTCTGTCTGCGCATTCACATTTAAACTTGCGATTAATAGCACACTTGCAAAAATAGTAATTTTCTTCATCTTTTTATTAATTAAATTAACGTTACAAAGGTAGGCGCGGCATGTAACGAATGCGTGAAAGAAAAGAAACGAAACTATGAAGATATCATAACGGAAAGGTTATGTTCAAAAAGATACAACACAAAAATCCAGATTCATTGGGAGGCTGTCTCTATTATTTTGAAGTGATAGTAAACACAAAATCGGGCTGAACGAGGTAGTGAATATCAAAAGCCGAGTTGTTATCCGTCAGTTTTTCGATAGCCGAAAACATCCCTTGACTTTCCGGTTTAAATGGCAGGACATATAATTCCTTCAACAAGTCGATTCCGGGCAATCTCAAGGCTTTATATAAGGTTTCCTTTGCCGACCAGTGCAACAATAAGTGTATTAATTCGTTCCCGGGGTCAATGTATTCATCCGGCGATATAAAACGGTGGCGGATTCGTTTAACCTTCCCGGTTATATATTGTATGTCAATTCCCAGGTATTGCTTTTTGTTCAACACAACCGCCACATAGCCCCGCGTATGCGATATGGATATATTCACGCTTTCGTCTTCCACGTATGGACTGCCCGATGGCCGGTATAATATTTTATCCTCCTTTCCGGTCAATTGTTTGAACAACACCCTCACTGCCAAGCGTTCTATCATCCGGGGTTCCGACTTCATCCGCAGAATGTCATCGAGTAAAGACTGATCATCAAGCAGCGAAAGCAGTTGTTCCTTCGTTTCATCAATTTTCCAAATTGCCCAAAGCGTATCGTCTGTTTGTCCTTTTCTGAAAATCATGTTGTGTATTTTTGATAGAGCGTTATGCCATATAAAATTCATCCGTGTCCCAATTGGCCGGATTGTTTACAATGTATTCCAATATGGGTTGATACGATTTATCATTTCGGATGATGTGTTCATAATAGTTGCGTTGCCAAAGTTTTTTATTAAATGGCGGCCAATCCAATGTTTTCACACCGCGAATATATTCGTTGGTGGACATGGTTTTAAACCATTGAATAACCCTGTGTAGGGGCGAACCTACGTGTTCGCCCAAAATAGGTTCATTATGGCATCTATCTTCATTTTGGCAAACGTGTGCATTATTAGGGCAGACACGTAGGTCTGCCCCTACATCATCACCACCCGTATTCACGATAATGACATGAAAATGATTCGGCATAACAACATACTCACTTAATTCAATATCGGGGAATTTATTCGATAATTCCAAACACCATTTTTCAACCATTTTCCCCGCATCATTCAACACCATTTCACCATCCTCAATTTTCCCAAAACGGCATACCCTGTCCTGACAACATATCGTAACAAAATACAATCCTTCTTGCGAATAATCGTAATCTTTCAGGCGGATGCTGCGACGATGGTGAATAGATGGATTAAACTTATCCATATTTGTGTATCGTAGGGGCGCACCTGTGTGTGCGCCCTGTATAATTTATATAATTTGGAACATTGGGGTATTGGGCAGACACGTAGGTCTGCCCCTACTGCCCCGATTTCCTTGTGCATTATTGGGCGAACACGTAGGTTCGCCCCTACTGCCCCGATTTCCTTGTGCATTATTGGGCGAACACGTAGGTTCGCCCCTACTGCCCCGATTTCCTTGTGCATTATTGGGCGAACACGTAGGTTCGCCCCTACTGCCCCGATTTCCTTGTGCATTATTGGGCGAACACGTAGGTTCGCCCCTACTGTCCCGATTTCCGTCCGTGCAATTTATAAAATTTGTTCCTGTCGAATTTTTCGTAACGGGGGGTGGTGGGTTTGTAGGTTTCGTCGTCCCAGAGGGGGCTGGTGAGCATGAGGTCGGCGCTGTATCGGTTGCAGGCGATGGGCACATTATGCACGCGGCATTGACGCAGCAACATCATAATGTCGGCTTCGTGGGGCTGTGCATTCAGGTCGTCGATGAGGAAGATGGCCAAATCTACTTCGTGCCTTACCACCATGGCGGCAATTTCGGCATCGCCTCCCAAGGGGCCGGAGTTCATCCGGGTGATTTCGGCATCTACTCCTTTTTCTTCAAAGGCCTCTTTTACGAGTTGACCGGTTGTACCGGTACATACCAAGTGGTGCTTGGCCAGAAAATCGGCGTTGAAATAGCACCATTCTACCATATCGGCTTTGCGATTATCGTGTGCAACCAGTGCAATTGTCAGTTTTTTGTTCATTGTTTTTTTTATTTAATTGATTAATTTATTTCCTGAACGGAGGTTTAACTACCTCAGCCTCTATATTCTTTTCCCTTATTTTGATGTATATTTTCGTTCCTAAAGCGGCATATCCGGGCTTTACATAGCCCAGCCCTATGCCAATTTTGCGTGTGGGAGATATGGCGCCTGAGCTTACAATGCCTATGCTCTCGCCCCTTTCGTTCACAATTTCGTATCCGTGGCGGGGGATGCCTCTTTCCTGCAGCTCGAAGCCGCAGAGTTTGCGTGTCAGTCCGGCTGCCTTTTGTTTTTCGAGTACCTCGCGTCCGATAAAATTATTGCCGTCGGTGAATTTGGTGATCCAGCCCAATCCTGCTTCAAGCGGACTTGTGGTATCGTCCAAATCGTTTCCGTAGAGGCTGAAACCCATTTCGAGGCGCAGGGTATCGCGGGCGCCCAATCCAATGGGTTTTATGCCAAATTCCTCACCGGCTTTCATTATCTCGTCCCAGAGATGGAGACCAGCCTCGTTGTAAAAATACAATTCAAATCCGCCGGCGCCGGTATAGCCCGTATTGGCAATGATAACATTTTCGGTATCGGCCATGTAGCCTGTCGTGAACTTATAATAAGGAATAGTGGACAAGTCGATTTTTGTCAGCTTCTGCAAAGTAGCCAAGGCCTTCGGGCCTTGTATGGCCAGCTGAGCGATGTTATCCGAAGCATTCTCCAATTCCACCCTGAGCTTGTTTTGGCTTACCAGCCAATCCCAGTCTTTCTGCATGTTGGAGGCATTAACAACCAGCATGTATTTGTCGTGCTCGTAGCGGTAAACGATGAGGTCGTCGATAATTCCGCCTTCTTCGTTCACAAAACAAGAATACTGCGCCTGTCCGATTTCGACGGCTGACACATCGTTGCTTGTAACTTTTTGAAGGAAATAGGAGGCGTGCTCCCCTTTTACCCATATTTCGCCCATGTGCGAAACATCGAAAACACCCACAGCATGGCATACGGTAAGGTGTTCGTCCAGTATGCCCGAATATTCGATGGGCATGTTGTATCCTGCAAACTCGTGCATTTTAGCGCCAAGTGCAATGTGTATGTCGGTGAACGGCGTCTTTTTCATCTCGGATTATTGCTAACAAGTTCCACTATTTTTACGATTACTTTTACTGCTTTTTCCATCGACTGCACCGGAATAAATTCGTACCGTCCATGAAAGTTGATTCCTCCCGCAAAAATATTGGGGCAAGGCAAGCCTTTGAACGAGAGTTGCGCCCCGTCCGTACCGCCCCTGATGGGTTTTACGGTGGGAGTAACGCCCACTTCCTCCATGGCTTTATAGGCATAGTCGATGATGTGCATCAGAGGCGCTACTTTTTCCCGCATATTGTAATACTGGTCTTTCAGTTCCAAGCTGGCGCTGTTGGGGTACAATTTGTTGATAAACTCAACGGCATCAATCATCTGCTGCTTTTTCTTTTCAAACAAGGCTTTGTCGTGATCGCGGATGATGAACGATATGCTTGCCGCGTCCACACTTCCCGACAGACCAATCAGGTGCGTAAAACCTTCGTAGCCTTCGGTGTATTCGGGACGTTCGTTTTCGGGCAGCAAGGAGATGAGTTTGTTGGCTACCAAAAGGGCATTCACCATTTTGTTTTTGGCCGTTCCGGGATGAACGTTTCGTCCCTGTATCAACACTTTTGCCATCGCCGCATTAAAGTTCTCGAATTCGAGTTCGCCCACTTCGCCGCCATCCATGGTGTAAGCCCATTCGGCGCCGAATTTTTCGACATCGAAATGCTGCGCCCCCTCCCCTATTTCTTCGTCGGGAGTAAAGGCGATGCGTATTTTCCCGTGCTTTATTTCGGGATGCTCTTTTAAATAGTGTATAGCAGTCAGTATTTCGGCGATGCCTGCTTTGTCGTCGGCGCCCAGCAAAGTAGTTCCATCGGTTACGATAATATCTTCACCCTTGTGCGCCAGCAGTTCGGGGAAATCCTCCGGCGACAACAGGATGTTTTGTTCCTTGTTCAGCACAATCGTATTGCCGGCGTAATTGGCTACAATACGCGGATTTACGTTCTTGCCCGTCATATCGGGACTGGTATCGAGGTGGGCAATGAAGCCGATTACGGGGATTTTTTCGGAAGTGTTTGCCGGAAGCGTTGCCATCAGATAGCCCTTCTCGTCGAGCGAAATATCTTCCAGGCCTAGCTCTTTCAGTTCCTTTTCCAGTTCTTGGGCCAAGATTAGTTGCGTGGGAGTACTGGGTGTTAATCCCGTCTCAGGATTCGATTCGGTATCGAATTTCACATATTTGAGAAATCTATCCTTTACATTCATCATTTTTCTATTTTCCAAAAATTCTTTTAGTTGAAACAACTTTCGATAATTAATTGTTTTTTATCACTTTACATTTCTAACAGATTAACGACAAACAAAGATAACAAAATGTAGCGGAATTATTTTTCATTTTTCATTTTTCGTTCTTCATTTTTTTATATCTTTGCGCCCGGGTAAGTCCTATACGGCCAGCTCCTGACAAATCCCCCAGGGTTTGATCGCAGCAAGGGTAGTTGGTTGTAGCGGCGCGATATAGATCGCTTACCCACCCGCCTCTTTAGCTCAGCTGGCCAGAGCACGTGATTTGTAATCTCGGGGTCGTTGGTTCGAATCCGACAAGAGGCTCAGGAAAAGTGTTCGGAAGGACGCTTTTTTTTGTTTTCCGAACGCGAAAATTTTTGAACGCGGATTACGCGGATTACGCAAATTTTCGCAACTATTTATATAGTGTTTAAATCGGTCAATTTATCGCTGGCGCAGACTTGCAGCCTGTGTCCAACAGCAAAATGGCCGTCCATTTGTTGGCACAAGGGGCTGTCTCAAAAGTCTTTTTCTGAGGTTGTCATTGCAGGCTCCGACCCGCAATCTCCTGACATTCAGCTGATGTTTGTTAGGAGATTCCGTGTCAGGCACGGGATGACAGACTTATGAAACAGCCTCAGCTACGGACGAGATTCCTCCCTTTGGTCGGAATGACTCGCCTGTTAGTGGTTTAAGGGATGAGGAAGCGGCGGCGAAGCCGCCGCTTCCTCATCCCCTCTCCCAAAAAGGAGACCGTCATTCCGACCAAAGGGAGGAATCTCCTGCTCATATCAGCAACTTTACCGAAAGGAATAAGCCGTAAAATTTTTCATGCGTTTTTGCCCTACAAAAATAACACAACATTATGAAATCAGCCGAAAAACACTTACTTTTACTCCATTATTTGCTGGTTTTACCCGCTTGCGGACACAAAATGACAGGAAAAACAATTTATTTTCATTTTGATGCTTTATAACATCTAAATGACATGATATATTTCGGTTTGTTTTCGCTATTTTTAACACGTGTTTTCACAACCTACAAAAAACAAGCGTATATGAGCTATTTAAAATTCGATATGAGCCGGATGGTTAACCTCGAGTATTCTCTGACACGGGAAATATTGAGGACGAACAGGCGCGGGGCATACCACTGTACCACCCTGGTGGAATGCAATACCCGCAAACAGCACGGATTGCTGGTAATGCCCGTTCCAAGCCTGGATGACTTTAACCACGTGATTCTTTCTTCTTTCGACGAAACGATTATTCAACACGGAGCAGAGTTTAACCTTGGCCTCCACAAATACGACTGCGACAACTACAGTCCGATGGGGCACAAGTACATTCGCGAGTTCGATTGCGAATCTATTCCGCGAACGACCTACCGAATCGGGGGCGTTATCCTGTCCAAAGAAAAAATGTTCTCGCTCGAGGACAACAACATCCTGATACGCTATACCCTGCTCGATGCCCATTCGCCAACAACCTTGCGATTCAAGCCCTTTCTCGCGTTCCGTTCCATCAACAGCCTGACAACCGAAAACCCGAAGGCAAACAAAGCATTCATGGAAGTAACAAACGGCATAAGCACCCGCATGTACGAAGAGTACCCCGAAGTATTTATGCAGTTCAGCAAAAAAGTGAAATTTGTTTTCGACCCGGTTTGGTACAAAGGCATCGAATACAAGCACGATATGGAAGACGGTTTTCCGTACAAGGAAGATTTGTATGTGCCCGGTTATTTTGAGCTGCCCATTAAAAAAGGCGAAACCATTGTATTTTCGGCAGGCGACAAGAAAAGCATCCCCTCTAAATTAATCAACGCTTTTGAGGAGGGAATAAATATACGGACTCCCCGCTCGTCGTTCTACAATTGCATGAAAAACTCGGCTCACCAGTTCTATTATCGCCCGAAGTACAATGAGTTGTACCTGCTCGAAGGCTACCCCTGGTTTGGCGTTGACGCCCGGTCTCAATTCGTCTCCTTGCCCGGCCTGACGCTACACATTGGCAAGGACGAAGCATTTGAAGAAATAATGGACACGGCCATACCAACCCTCAAAAAACTGATGAACGGAGAACCCATTACCGGCCCAATCAAAAACACGGATGCGCCCGATGTGCTTCTGTGGGTGGTTTGGTCGCTGGGGAAATTCGCCCATAAATACAGGGAACACTGTTACAAAAAATACGGCTCGCTGATTTCGGAGATAGTCAATCACATTCTTAAAGGCAAGCATACCGAACTGCACTTTACCGAATCGGGATTGCTTTACACCAACGGCAGGGAAAAACCGGCCTCGTGGATGAACGGAAAAGCTATGGGAACGCCCATTGTTCCCCGAACCGGATTTATTGTGGAAATAAACGCCCTGTGGTACAATGCCCTGATGCTGAATTTGGACATTGCCAAAGCACAGAATGACAGCAAAGCCGAAAAAACACTTACTGCCATCGCCGAAAAGCTGAAAGTTTCGTTCAACGATACCTTTGTAAACGGATATGGCTACCTGTTTGACTATGTGGACGGCAATTACCTCAACTGGAGCGTTCGTCCCAATATGATTATAGCCCTTTCGATGGATTATTCGCCCCTGGACAAAAGCGCCAGCAAATCCATCCTCGATATTGCCACAAAAGAACTGTTGACCCCCAAAGGATTGAGAACGCTCAGCCCGAAAAGCGAGGGTTACAGCCCCTATTATCAGGGCTCGCAATACGAAAAAGACTATGCCTCGTTTAATGGAACGGCCTACCCCTGGTTACTGGGGCCTTACGCCGATTCCTATTTAAAAGTATTCCAGCGGAGCGGCATCTTTTTCATCGACAAAATTGTGGGCGACCTGGAAGAAGAAATGGCAAACAACTGCATAGGTTCGCTCTCCCAATTACACGATGGCAATCCACCTTATACGGGGCATAGCGCTATCTCTTACGCCATAAATGTGGCCGGTACGCTTACGGTACTCAACACCGTACAGAAATTCGATAACGACTTTAAAGATATACAGATATGAAAGCGCTAATGTTTGGGTGGGAGTTTCCTCCACATATTCTCGGCGGCTTGGGAACGGCAAGCTACGGACTGACACGGGGAATGGCGCAGCAGCCGGATATGGAGATTACCTTTGTTATTCCGAAGCCCTGGGGAGATGAAGACCAAAGTTTTCTGAAGATAATTGGCGCATGCAATACGCCAATCGTGTGGCGCGATGTGAAATGGGACTATGTGAAGTCCAAGCTCTCGCAATACATGGATACGCAAACCTATTTCGACCTGAGAAACCGGATTTATGCCGATTTCAGGTACATGAATACCAACGACTTGGGATGCTTGGAGTTTTCGGGACGATACCCCGATAATTTGATTGAAGAAATAAACAACTATTCCATTGTGGCCGGTGTTATTGCTCGCACAGTAAATTACGACATCATCCATTCGCACGACTGGCTGACCTATCCGGCGGGTATTCATGCAAAGAACATTTCGGGGAAACCGCTTGTACTCCACGTACATGCAACCGATTTCGACCGTAGCCGGGGGAATGTAAATCCCCAAGTGTATGGCATCGAAAAAAACGGAATGGATTATGCCGACCACATCATCTGCGTGAGCAACCTCACCCGGAAAACAGTTATCGAAAAATACAATCAGGATCCGCGCAAAGTATCGACCGTACACAATGCGGTTGAACCCCTGGGCGCCGAAATAGAAGCCATCAATCCGAAAAAGCAGAAAGACAAAATCGTTACATTTCTGGGGCGCATCACCATGCAAAAAGGCCCCGAATACTTTGTGGAAGCGGCTACCCGCGTGTTGCAAAAAACACGGGACGTACGTTTTGTGATGGCCGGCAGCGGCGATATGATGGAGAAAATGATTTACCTGGCTGCCAAACGCGGTATATCGGACAGGTTTCATTTCACGGGCTTCCTGAAAGGGAAACAGGTGTACGAAATGCTTAAACGGAGCGATGTGTATGTAATGCCCTCCGTTTCCGAGCCTTTCGGTATTTCGCCCCTGGAAGCCATGCAGTGCAGCATCCCCACCATCATATCCAAGCAGTCGGGATGTGCCGAGATACTGGATAAAGCCATCAAGATTGATTATTGGGACATTGAAGGCATGGCCGACGCCATCTATTCTATTTGCCAATATCCGGCAATGGCCGAGTTTCTTCAGGTAGAAGGAAAAAAGGAAGTGGATGAAATAAAATGGGAGTACGCCGGACAGAAAGTTCGCGATATATATGACCGATTAACTAAATAATAACAGCCCCCACCCCCCGAGGGGGGATTTAAGCCTCCCCCACGGAGAGGTTGGAGGGGCTAAAACAACAACAGATATGAAAACAATTTGTCTCTATTTTCAGATACACCAACCGTTCAGGTTGAAGCAATACCGTTTTTTCAATATCGGGGGCGATCATTATTATTATGATGATTTTGCCAACGAAAATATTATACAGCGAATAGCCGAAATGTCCTATATACCGGCCAATAAACTTATGCTGGATATGATAAAGGAAAATCCGGGACGATTTAAAGTTACCTTCTCTATTTCGGGGCTGGCGCTGGAGCAACTGGTTATTTATGCGCCCGAGGTGATTGATGGACTTAAAGAGCTGGCAAAAACGGGCTGCGTGGAATTTCTGGCCGAAACATACGCCTATTCCCTCGTTTCGCTCATCGACCCGATAGGCTTTAAGAATCAGGTAATCACCCATTCCGACCGGATTGAAGAATTGTTTGAAGTGAGGCCTAAAGTGTTGCGCAACACCGAATTTATTTTCTCCGATGATATTGCGCTCGAAGTGTATAACATGGGCTACAAAGCCATGATTATGGAAGGAGCAAAACGCACGCTCGGTTGGAAAAGCCCCAATTACATCTACCAATCAACTGTGCAGCCAAAGCTAAAAATATTGCTTCGGAATGCCAAGTTCAGCAACGATGTAGCCAACCGCTTCTCGGATTATGCCTGGAACGAATACCCCCTGACAGCCGAAAAATACATTAGCTGGATAGCCTCCACGCCCGAAGAGGAACAGATTATCAACTTGTTTATGAATTACGAAACGCTGGGCAGCTCCCACAGCAAAGGGACGGGTATTTTCGACTTCATGAGGGCATTACCCAAATATGCCGCCAGTAAAAATATCAGTTTCTCAACGCCTTCCGAGGTGCTGAAAACATTGAAACCCATCGACTTCCATTCATCTATCTATCCCATATCCTGGGCGGGCGAAGAAAAAGACTTGTCGTCGTGGTTGGGGAACACCTTGCAGCAGGAAGCATTCAAAAACCTGTACGAAATAAAAGACCGTGTTCGCCTGAGCGAAATACGCCGGATGAAGCAGGACTGGCTGTATTTGCAGGCATGTGATCACTTCTATTATATGAGTACAAAAAGCAGTCTGCCCTTCAGCCCCTACTCCTCGCCATACGATGCATTCAGCAACTATATGAACATCCTCAGCGACTTCAAAGAACGGGTAAACTCCGAATTCCCAAGCAGCATCGAGAACGAAGAATTAAACTCATTATTGGAAACCATCCACAACCAGTCGGACGAAATAGAAAGTCTGGAACATAAATTGGAGGAGTTGAAGAAGAAGAAACATTGAGGGGAGATTAACTGATTATGAAGTGAAGTTCGTCATTATTTTCGTTTTTCGATTAATATTATTAACTTCGCTTTTGATTAAAAAGCTCAGTTATGGCAACAAAATTAGATAAGCAAACGAGCGACAAAGTGAGTTTCATTACTTATATCATACCCGAATTTGCCAGCTCATACAAAATGAATATTCAGGACGCCTATTTCTATTTGAAAAAATACGGCGGATTGGAGTATTTGTATAAGCATTGGTGGGCTTTGCATACCGATAATCCGTTTTGGGCTGTGCGCGACATGTACGAAATTTGCCACAAAAATGGAGGTTCGCTATGAAAGTTTATCACGGCAGTTATACGAAAATAAATAAAATCGACCTCGAAAAATGCGAAATAGGCAAAGACTTCGGGCGAGGTTTTTATGTAACAAAATTCAGGAAACAAGCCGATATTTGGGCAAAAAGAAAAGGGCAAAGCCATAAAAACGATGGATTTGTAACCGAATTCGATTTTAACGAGAATGGGTTTACCTATTTTCATTTCAAGGTTTTAAGATTTAGCGAGTATAATGGGGAATGGCTTGACTTTGTGGCAATGAATAGAAATCCTCGTGCAGCACAACCTACCCACGATTACGACATTGTAGAAGGTCCGGTTGCCGACGATAAAATTTCGACCGAAATAAACAATTATCTTGCAGGAAGAATCACGCGGGATAAATTTCTGGAGATGCTTATACACGGTGAAATATCGCATCAAATTTGTTTTTGTACGGGACGCTCACTTCAGATGCTTGATTATGTTGATAATCGACAAACGGATATAAATTTCGCTATTGAAAATATCGGCGAGGCGCTCGTAGAACAATTAATGCTTAACTTGCAAATAGACGAAACAAAAGCTGCCGACATCTTCTATTCCTCGGCAACATTCGGACAACTTGCCAATCCCGATACTGAATTCTACAAAAAAAACTGGCAAGAGATTTTTAAGATGTTAAAAACCGAACTAAATCTTTCGTAAGTTCTCCGGGACGACACTTATTTTCACGACTTTTGCCTGCATTACTAACTAATGCGAATTAAGGGTAAATAAAACATTGATAATCAGCTTGTCCGTAGTTAAAGTCAAATGACTTTAACTACGGACAATCGTACGAGATGTGAATATTGCGTACCTGACGGCACGCTGTTACAGTTTCTACCAACATCGAATCCCCAAAGGGATTTAGCGGCGTTCGGGGGGACGGTTGTGTTATGTCTTTTCTATTGATATGCAAGTCCTGACGGACTAGTCTTGTGGTGTGAACCCCCGCTAATGCAGATACTACGAAAAACAGGAATGAATTGCATACAAAGGAATAATTTTAATGACATCATAAGATGAAAAATTTTCGAGTGATGAACGTATGGCATAAACCGGTTTCTTTTCGGCAATAAACAGATGTAAACTCTGCATACTTCCTTTAGCTCCTGCCTTTATTTCGACAGGGATAATATTACCACCCTGTTGAATAACATAATCTACTTCAGCATTGCTATTCAAGGCTTCCCGTTGCCAAAAATAGAGTGATTGTGGTGTGTGGCAGTCGCCGGCTTTCAATAGTTCCAGGCCTGCATACAATTCTGCAATACTTCCTTTGTTGACAAGGCTAAGGTCATCATTCAACAGAATATCGGCCAGATGTAGTCCTTGCACTCTTTGGTAAATACCGGTATCCAGCAACAACATTTTCTGCTTTTTCGGATTTATCTGAGCGCCCAAAGGTATTCCGTTAGCCGAAGTATGTGTTACAGGTATTACCAATCCGGCCATCTGCAACAAGGCCAGACTTTCTTTCAGTTGTCGGTGTTGGTATTCTTGCCCAATTTTTGAGTAGGTGAACCTTCCTCCCATTTGCTGTACAACAGATTCAAAGACTGTCGCTATACGCAATTCAGGAACTTTCAATTTATACTTTGAGAAATCGGCTTTTAATGAAACAATAAGGTCATCCAGTACATATTGACATTCTCTAATATCGTTGCCGTTTACAAAGGCCGAAACAACACCGGGCATACCTCCAATGATTAAGAACTTTCTCAAAAGCTCCTTTGCCTTGTTGTGAATAGGTTCTAACAGGGGTTTTTCGGGCGAAGCGTTGACTATTTCCGTCAACATGCGATTTTCTCCACACGCCATTAAAAATTCGGGAAAAGAGAATGGATATACAAACAACGACCGTATGCGACCTACACCAAATGAGGGCAAGGATTCGAGGGCAAACTCTAATAATGATCCGGCAGCGACAAGGTGTAAATCAGGATAATCTTCATAGAAAAAGCGCAGGGAAGATATTGCGGGATGACAACTTTGTATTTCATCAAAAAACAACAAGGTTCTGCCCGGAATAACGGGAACATCATACAAGATAGACAGTTTTTCACATATTATCTGAGGCGACAAATCAGCAGCAAAAATAGGATATACATTTTTGTGTTTCTCAAAATTGATTTCAAGAAAATAGTCAAACTGTTCGGCTAATTTGCGTACCGATGAAGATTTTCCTACTTGGCGGGCGCCCCTCAGCAGGAGTGGTTTTCGGTTTTCTTGCTCACTCCATGCCAGTAAAACATCATCTATTGAGCGTTTTAAATATCTAATTGTCATAAATCAAAGGCTAAAATATAGCATTTTTGTCATAAATCAAAGGCAAAGATATGGTATTTTTGTCATAAATCAAAGCCAAAGATGTAGTATTTTTCATAATGATAACTCAGATTCTCTCTCTCATCTCCTCCCCATCTAACATCTCTAAACATTGTTTCAATATCTTTATACAACTTATATGCAGGCGCTTGAAAGAATAGTCTTAAATTTGTTCGTTTTAAAAATCAGCGCAATGAATAAATGGCTATTGTTGATAGCGATATGTACCGGGTGTTTTGCTAATCTGTCGGCTCAAACCTACCAAGAGCTAGTAAGGCGTTCGGTTGAATATTTGGAGATGAAGGAGTATGCCGCCGCCGAACAAACGCTGAAAACTGCCCTGAAAAACGAACCGGCCAACCCCGGTAATTACATGCTGATGTTTCATCTGGGAACAATTCAGCAGGAAATGAATAATTATGACGAGGCGCTGACCTCGTATTCCGTGGCTTTGATTAAATACCCCGATAGTCCGCTGATTTTGAGCAGCCGGGCGGCTTTGTTTTGCGACATGGATAGCCTCGACAGCGCATTGATTGATTACAACACTATTTTACGCTTGGATAGCAACCGCATCGAAGCGCTTTACAGGCGCGCCTTGATTCAGCTGAACAAGAAAGATTATCAGTCGGCCAAAACCGATTTCGACCGGATAATAAAAATTGACCCGAACAACCTGTCGGCGCAAATGGGTTGTGCCCTGCTAATGAAACGGCAGGGAGAATGGGAAAAGGCGGAGGATTTATACAGCTCGCTTCTATACAAAAACAGGGACAATCCCGAGCTATACCTCAACCGCTCGGAATGCTACCTTGAGTTGAACAAACTGGCCCGGGCGCAGGAAGACATCAACAAAGCCTCGGCATTGGGCAACAACGATCCGCTGCTGTATGTGTTGAGGGGGCAATTGAGGATCAGGCAATACGACAAATTGACGGCAAAGGCCGATTTTGCGAAAGCCAAAGAGCTTGGATTCAGCGAAAAAGTGATAGACGAGCTATTGCTGCAATGCAAGTAGAACACGACACTATATTTAATTTTTAAAATAAAACACTTGAAACACATGAAAAACGTATTAAAAAACCTCTTAGCCTCCGGCATTGCCTTATTAGCGTGCCAGGGCGCTATGTCTCAATCCATTGATTTGCAATGGGTAGGAGACGCTCCCAAAACGCCTGTTGGCGTAAGTTGGGGCTTACCTTTCGAAAAAGGCAAAATAAAAAAAGGCCAGCAATTTGTTTTAACCGGCAGCAACAACCAAGAAATTCCCCTGCAATCGTGGCTCATGGCATCACACGCCGACGGCTCGGCAAAATGGATCGGATTTTCGGCTGCTGTAACTCCCGAACAGGCTTCAGGCCTTAAAGTGGTGGCCGTAAAAACGGCGAATCCCACTCAGGGCATTGTAGCTGAAGAACGAAGCGGTGAAATTGTTATTAATAATGGCATCGGCGAATTTGTTTTCAGCAAAACCGGGGCAAACCTCATTAAATCAATTAAATCGGGAAACACAACGGTGGCCGGAAACGGACAGCTGACCTGCATCCTCGAAAACCGGACGAATGAAAAGAACAACGTCATCCAATACGACAACTTTGTAGGAAACATCGAAAAAGTAACGCTCGAACAAAGTGGCCCGGTGCGTGCAGTCGTAAAGGTTGAGGGGAAGCACAAAGCCCTTAAGGGCAGTCGCGAATGGCTGCCGTTTGTTGTGCGGTTTTATGTCTATAACAATGTAGAGGCCGTAAAAATGGTGCATACCATCATCTTCGACGGCGAGCAAACTACCGACTTCATCAAGGGGCTGGGCGTTGTGTTCGATTTGCCTTTGCGCGAGGAAATGTACAACCGTCATGTCCGCTTTTCGGGCGAGGGGGACGGACTTTGGAGCGAACCCATCCAGCCGCTTTCCGGCAGACAACGCATTCAAAATCCCGAAGGATATACCGGACAGATTTACAACGATCAGGTGGCCGGCAAACGAATTCCCAATAAAGATAAATTCAACAAGCAAGGCCAATTCCTCATTGATAATTGGGCGATATGGAACGATTTCAGGCTGACACAACTTTCGCCCGATGGTTTCACCGTACGCAAACGCACCAACGACCAAAGCACATGGATAGGCACGGCGGGCGACAACCGTGCATCGGGCCTGATTTTGGCCGGCGATGCATCGGGTGGATTGGCGGTATCGCTCAAAAACTTCTGGCAATCCTACCCTGTGGAACTGGAAGCAACCAACATGCGAAACGACAAAGCACAATTGAAGGTGTGGTTGTGGAGCCCTCAAGGCGATGCCATGGATTTGCGGCATTACGACATTATCGGCCACGACCTTATTGCGGCTTATGAAGACTATCAGGAGGGATTATCGACCCCTTACGGCGTAGGGCGAACCAGCGAACTGACACTTTACCCTTTCGGCACGCTCCCCACAAAAGAACAAACCACCGAGATGGCCCAACTAGCTCAACAAAATGTGCAATTGATGGCTACTCCGCAATATTTGCACGATGCAAAAGCATTCGGCGTATGGTCGCTGCCCGATACCTCAACCGACTCGAAGCAATGGATTGAAAAGCAAATTGACGGCTACATTGACTTCTACAAACAAGCCATCGAAGACCACCGCTGGTACGGCTTCTGGAATTTTGGAGATGTCATGCACTCATACAACGCCGGTCGCCATACATGGAACTACGACATTGGCGGAAATGCCTGGGACAACACCGAATTATCGCCCGGCATCTGGTTGTGGCTGGCTTTTGCCCGCACCGGAAGAGCCGACATATTTACGCTGGCACAAAACCTGACGCGCCATACAAGCGAGGTGGATATGTATCACATCGGCGATTTGGCCGGATTGGGTACCCGCCACAATGTATCGCACTGGGGTTGCGGCTCGAAGGAAGCGCGCATCGGACAGGCTTGGTGGAAACGCTATTCGTATTACCTCACCACAGACGAACGAATGGGCGACCTGATGCACGATGTAATTGACGCCGACTACAAAATGTTGAAATACGACCCGCTCCGAATCGCACAACCTCGCTCCGAATTTCCGACTAATCAGCCGACCCGTTTACGCTGGGGACCCGATTGGATTGCATTCGTGGGCAACTGGTTTGCCGAATGGGAACGCACCGGCGATAAAAAATACCTGGACAAAATTAAAGCGGGTATGTCGTCTCTGGCAGCCATGCCAAACGGATTGTTTACCGGCAAAGGCCCTTTGGGATACGACCCCGAAACCGGCAAACTCACCTACGAGGGCGAGCCGGGTTGGATTGACAACAGAAACCACCTGGCCAACCTGATGGGCGGATTTGAAGTGATGATGGAGGTGTATGACGCCATCGGCCACAAAGACTTCAACAACACCTTCCTGATGTATGCAAAATACTACGGATTGCCGGTAAACGACCCCATAAGGGATTTGCCCGAAAACAAAAAATACAAAGACTGGTGGGGACATTGGAGCACGCCACGCCTCGGCGCATTTGCCGCGCAGCGACTAAACGACCCACACCTGGCAGAAGTAGCCTGGGCCGATTTCTTTAGCTCTTCGGTTGGCTTCGACGGGAAATTGCAGAATGTGGGCAACGGTGTGGAAATAGAAACGCCCGATGTGCTTTATCCGGTAAACGAAAATACCTCGGTTAGCACAAACAGCACGGCCCAATGGAATATCAACGCCATTATTATGCTCGAACTTATCGGCGATAAAATCCCCTCGCTGGACAAAGCAGTTAAAGATGCCGCCGAAAAAAGAGCCGCAACAATGCGCGAACAGGGACAAAGGCAAAGACGTTGATAATTTTGATGTGCTAATGTGATGATGTGCTAATTAAAAAAATAAACGCGAAGAAGCGAAGAAAAAATAAATCTTCGCTTCTAGTTTTTTATTTGCTAATTTGCTAATCATCACATTAGCATATCATCTCATCAGCACATTAGCACATCATCACATTAGCACATTAGCACATCAACTCATTTCCCCCGTCTAATCCTGAACCTTATCCCTAAATCAATACTAATCAGGTGTTCGTACTTGAATGTTTGGTTATCGGCATTATCGAAGCGGTAGAACGAGGGGCGATAAAATACGCCAAATTTGAGGCTTTTATAGTTGTAATAGGCATTGAAAAGTAAACCCAATGCAGTACTTACATTTTTCATATCCAGCCATCCCAGCGTATTTTGATTCTTATTCCGATCTTTATCTTCATCATCTTCGTTGCCGTAATGATAAAAATGACCTTCCCACCAATACGACCAACGATTTTGGCTGACAGACAAGCCATAGCCCAACGAAAAATCCTTGATATGATGACCGTGTACTACTGCCGCCTGAAGCGATGTTATTGACTCCCAGTCTTCAAAACCACATACACCAACAGGTGCAGGTACGAGATAGTTCATAATTCCACTTACCGAAAGATTTAAAAACCTGTTTTGTTGGTAGAAATAATCAACGCCGCCCGATATGCCTAAAAATCCAACTTTACTGCCAGCATATTCAAGCTTAGGCGATATATTAAAGAAGTTTACGAACGGGGACGAAAAATTGAGGTAAGCATCTCCTTTGTTATAAGTATATTTTTTAGTAACTCTATCACTACCGGCAAATTCGTTCTTTTCCAAATTCTTGTCTATTAGCAGGTTTTTTCCGTAGCTATATCGTTGAGGCGCCTTGTAATCAACCAAAAATCCTACAATGCCGTAGCCTGAAAAAGCATTCATATAGAACCATTTACTGTTTCTGGGTTTAACTACAACATCTTTCTGCAAGCTATCGTTATAAACGGTCAATGTCAAGGGCTTTTTACTTCGCTCTACCGCCAGCAAAGCACGATTGAGGTTTTTGTAGCCGGAGGTTCTTATCGTATCCTGCCTGTTTTGGATAATGGCGACAGGTTCTTCGCTATAAACAGTTAAAACAGTATGCCTGCTATTCACTATGGTTGCGCAGGAGGTCATCAGCATACATGCAATGAAAAGCAATAGATGTTGTTTCATCAGATATTAGTTACGTGTTTAAGAGGCTGTCTCAAAAGACTTCTTCTGAGTTTGTCATTGGCTCAGGCCGATTTAGCTAAGGCTGATTTCCGCCGTTGGCTACAATTCCGCTCCGCTCCAATTGCGGGCTCCGACCCGCAATCTTCTGTGCATGGAACAAAACTCCCGTTTTTTGCTCGTTTCGACGGTTCGTGTGTGAAGACGTGGCACGCCACGTCTCTACTTGGGGGTTCTCGCGCTTGGGGGATTGCGGGTCAAGCCCGCAATGACAGTCTATTTCCTTTTCTAATGCAACCTCGTTGCCTGAATCTTATGGATGGCTTCAACCAGCTTGTCTATCTCTTCTTTGGTGTTGTAGAACGAGAAGGATGGCCTTACACTGGCTTCCACTCCTAAACGGCGGAGGGCAGGTTGCGCACAATGATGACCTGCACGAACAGCAATTCCCTCTTTATCAAGCAACTGACCAACCTCCGGCGTGGGAATACCTTCCAGTTCAAAGGAGACTACGCTGATTCGTTCTTTGGGGTTGCCTATCAGGCGGAGACCTTTTATTTCGCCCAGAACGGTTCGGGCATATTCGGTCAGCTCGTGTTCGTATCTGGCGATGTTGTCTATCCCGATGCGTTTTACATAATCCAGGGCTATGCCAAGTCCCAAAGCGCCGGCCACATTGGGCGTTCCCGCTTCAAAACGTGCGGGAGGCGCATTGAATTGCGTTTCCTCAAATGTAACGTCTTTTATCATGTTTCCCCCACCCTGCCAGGGAGGCATAATTTCCAGCAGTTCCTTTTTACCATACACAACACCAATGCCGTTGGGCGCATAGATTTTATGACCCGAGAACACAAAGAAATCGCAGCCTAATGCCTGAACGTCCACATGCGTATGCGCTATTGACTGCGCTCCGTCTATCAGTACGCGGGCATTGTAGCGTTTTGCCATGTCTATCATGGTTTTGATGGGCAATATGGCGCCAAAAGTATTGTTTACCTGTCCGAAAGACACAATTTTTGTACGGGGGCTAAGCAGGCGTTCGTAATCTTCGAGAATAATGTTCCCGTTGTTGTCAATGGGGATGACCAGCAGTTTGGCATTCTTTTCCTTAGCCAGTTGTTGCCAGGGAACGATATTGGCATGGTGGTCGAGTGTCGAAATAATGATTTCGTCTCCCTCCTGAATATACTTCCGGCCATAAGTTTGAGTTACCAGGTTGATACCTTCGGTGGTTCCGCGCACAAAAATAATTTCTTCGGCAGAGGAAGCGTTGATGAAATTCTTCACCTTGTCGCGCGCCTTTTCGTATTCATCGGTGGAGCGTGCCGCCAAGGTATGCGCTGCACGATGAATATTGGAATTGTTGTTCTCGTAAAAATGGGCGAGTTCATCTATCACTATCTGAGGCTTTTGAGTAGTGGCCGCATTATCGAACCAAATCAACTGCTTTCCATTCACTTTTTGATGAAGAATGGGAAAATCGCGGCGAACAGCATTTACATCGAAGGGCTCTCCGGCTACTTTCAACGAATCTTGTTCGTAAAAGTTCCCAATTTTAGAATCGTTTACCCAAAAGTTATTGTCGGCAGCCTGACGCAGCGTTTGAGGCTTTTCGTCCGAACCCGAACCGGCAAAATACAAGCTCCGCAATTCCGCCGGTTCTTGATGCAAGTCGCCCGTTAATAAGCTTTTGAACGAGTCGAAGACGGATTCAAGATTTATATCGTCCGGCGTGATACCCGATATGGGGCGCCGGAGTTCTTCTACGGGGAGAATACCTTCGGCAATCTCCCGTAGTTTTGCTATGTTGCTCAAATCTTCAGGAATGGATGTTGTCAGTCCTTCAATCATGATGGTTTGTTTTATTTTTCAATTGTATTCCGATGTTGGTAATCGTGATAAAATCCAACTTCTACATTTTCGAGAACAGCTATTGCGTCATCGGTCAACGAGGCCAATGAGAAATATTTGGTGAGCAGGTAAGAGGCCACGCCAAATTTATCCAATCCCATTAAACGCGCCGAGAGGCTGGGCGCTATTTCGCCGGGGATACCCGCCTGATGCAATCCAACTACTCCCTGCTCTTTTTCGCCTACGCGAACCAGAATAATTTCGGTGGTTCCAACTCCTCTGTTGGTCAGGTACTGGCCTTTTACTTCCACTTTGTCGCTGGGGATGATGGGCACACCGCGCCACAGAAGAACCTGTGTGCCAAACACATTGGCCGTAACGGGCGGAACACCGCGCCAGGTACATTCGCGTTCAAAAGCGGCAATGGCACGGGGATTGGCAATGAAGAACGAGGGGTTTTTCCATACCAACGACAGCAATTCGTCCAAATCGTCGGGAGTTGGCGCGCCGTAACGCGGACTGATGCGATAACCGGGCTCTACGCTGTTCAACAAGCCAAAGTGTTGATTGTTTATTAATTCCCATTCCTGACGTTCCCTCACACTCTCGATACTGAGGCGCATTTGCTCTTCGAGCTGGTGGTAGGGATTGTTGTATAAGTCCGATACCCGTGTGTGCACGCGTACTACGGTTTGTATGGTGTTTAACGAGTATTCGCGGGGATTTTCTTCGTAGTCGATGTAGGTTTCGGGGATAATATTGTCTTCTTCATGTCCCGATACCAGGTCGATGTGCTTTTCGCCATGAATATTTACCGTCGCCCGCAAGCGAAGATGTTCGTCCACCGCTTTCTGAAACTCTTCCCTGAAATTGGGCACTTCTTCAATGATGCTTTCGAGTTCGGCGCTGCTCAAGGTAAAAAATACCGCCGGAGTTACCGCCCTGACGGTTACGGACGAAGCTTTGTCGGAAAGGATGTCTGCTTCGCCAAAATATTCGCCTTCCGAAAGCAAGGCTATTCTGAGGTTTTCGCCGTGAGGTCCTTTTCTCGATATTTCGACTTGCCCTTTGGCTACGATAAAGAATTTCTGCCGGTCTTTTTCTTCTTTTATGAGGTTTCCGCCCAGTTTAACTTCTTCTATTTCAAACTTTTTTGCCAGACGATTTACGATGTCCACATCAATGAAAGAGAAAAGAGGTATCCGGCGAAACGAGCCTGCACTGAAAGCCGGAACTCCGTTAAAGTATTCCACATCAATGCGTTCGGCTTTTTTCAGCTCCACTTTCGTCCTGTTCACCCGGTACGTTCCCGAATCTACCTGTACCCACGGAAGTAGTTTGAGCAACAAACGTGGAGTAATCGACCCCATCTGAGGCGGCGTCTTGGTGGTGGTAGCCAGTTTTCTGGCGGTAGCAGTCGTAACGCTGCGTTGTAAATCATTCTGTGCCATGTGCTTTATATTTTTATGATTTTATAATTTTGTAATTTATTTCTGTATAGTTACTTTATAGGTGTCTCCCTCAACAGGGTCGATACCCAGTACCGCATATCCTTGTTCCTGCGATGTACGGGGTACATTTTCCAGTGGTTCGCCTTTCTGTAGCAATACTTCCAGAATATCGCCTTTGTTGAGTTTTGCCAATTCTATTTTTGTTTTCACAAAAGTCATAGGACAATGTTCTTTTGTTATATCCAGCTGAAATGTTGCCATATTCGTTCGATTTTTAGTTGATTATTAAATGAATAATGTTTGTCCGTCGTCGGCCAGTTGCAGAAAAGTGGCTACGCCCAGCACATCTTTTACTTCGGGAATAAAATCGTCTTTTGTGAGCCCCAATATATGCATGGCCATTTCGCAAGCATAGAAGTTAACGCCCAATACTTTTGCGGCCTCTACCAACTCCTCGAGTGTAGCTACATTGTTTTTCCGCATTAACGACCGGAATATTTTAGGGCTGATTCCGCCAAAATTGAGCCTGCTCACCGGAGCCACTTTTAGTCCGCCCATGAAAAAGCCGAACATTTTTGTCAGCGCATTTTTCCCGAGAAAACTCCGGCCTTGCTTTTTCTTCAAGGCATCCAATCCCCAAAACGTGAAAAAAAGATTCACTTCATACCCAACTGCCGCAGCGCCTGTGGCCAGCGTAAATACGGCTGTCAATTTGTCGAAGTCGCCACTAAAACCTATTATTGATAATTTCTTTCCCATCGTTAAATGCGTTTATCAGAGTTGATTAAATACCTGTGTGGATAAATACCGCTCGCCTGTATCGGGAAGCAAAACAACTAGCTGTTTCTTCTTGTTCTCAGGCCGCTTGGCTATTTGAAGGGCTGCATGTAATGCCGCACCTGACGATACGCCAACCAGCAATCCTTCGGCTAATCCTACTGCACGAACAGCATCGAAAGCCTCTTCGTTCTTCACTTTGAAAATCTCGTCCACTACTTTCGGGTTATATACTTCGGGGATAAATCCTGCGCCGATTCCCTGCAATTTATGCGGCCCTGCCTTACCACCCGACAGCACTGCCGAATCGTATGGTTCTACGGCAATTATTTTAACCGCCAGATTCAGTTCCTTCAATTTTTTGCCCACACCCGATATTGTACCGCCTGTGCCTACTCCGGCAACAAAAATATCCACTTTTCCATCGGTATCGTTCCATATCTCCAGAGCGGTGGTATCGTAGTGCTTCTGCGGGTTGGCTATGTTTTTGAACTGTTGAGGGATAAACGAGTTTGGAATGGTTTTCTGCAACTCCTCGGCTTTGAGGATAGCGCCGCGCATCCCTTCAAATCCGGGTGTCAGCACCAATTCGGCGCCCAAGGCTTTTAACAGCGTTCGCCGTTCCTGATTCATCGAATCGGGCATGGTGATAATAAGCCGATAGCCTCTGGAAGCGGCAATAAAAGCCAAAGCAATCCCTGTATTTCCACTTGTCGGTTCTATTATTACCGAATTTTTGTTGATCAGGCCTTTCTTTTCGGCTGTATCAATCAATGCCAGACTAATACGGTCTTTCACGCTGCGCCCCGGATTAAAGTATTCGAGCTTTGCCAGAATCTGAGAACTCAGCTTGTATTTTTTCTCAATGCCGGTTAACTCCAATAGAGGAGTATTGCCGATGAGTTGGGTTATTGAATGTGCTATTTTTGACATAATAGATGAGTTTTTGTACCATTGCAAATGTAGTACATTTATGTATTCAATCAAATACCATAGATAAGGTATTTTTTATAATTGTCAACGATTATTAATTATAAGACTAAAAGTCAATGGCAGCACGAGGAAATTGCCTTTCGGTAAAGTACCTATAAAGGACTATGCACGTTACGGATGAGATTCCTCCCTTTGGTCGGAATGACTCGCCTGTTAGCGCTTTAAGGGATGAGGAAGCGGCGGCAAAGCCGCCGCTTCCTCATCTCCTCTCCCCAAAAGGAGACCGTCATTCCGACCAAAGGGAGGAATCCCCTGCTCATATCACTAACTTTACCGAAAGTCATAAGCCGTAAATTTTTTCATGCGTTTGCCCTGCCTCAATAGCCGGTTGCCAAATGTGATAATTCGCTAATAAATTCTTGAATTTGCTAATTTACCAATCTCCGAATTCCTGAATTTGCTAATTAATTATATAATGCGTAATTTTGAATAAAAAAAGCAATGTCCGATTCTCTCGTCATTATTCCGACATACAACGAGATAGAAAATATCGAGAATATCGTACGGGCAGTATTTAATCTGCCCAAGGTATTTCATGTGCTGATTATCGACGATGGCTCGCCGGACGGTACGGCCAATGTTGTAAAGTCGTTGCAAAAAGAATTTGACGGGCAGCTGTTTCTGATAGAACGTGCGGGAAAACTGGGCTTGGGAACCGCCTATATTGCCGGATTCAACTGGGCGCTAAAAAAATCGTACGAGTACATATACGAAATGGACGCCGACTTTTCGCACAACCCCAAGGATTTACCCCGACTGTACGAAAGTTGCATGACGGAAGCCGATGTGGCAATAGGATCGCGTTACAGCACAGGCGTAAACGTGGTCAACTGGCCAATGGGGCGCATACTGATGTCGTATTTTGCCTCCATATATGTCCGGCTAATTACCGGAATGAAAATTTACGACACTACTGCCGGATTTGTATGCTACCGCCGCAAAGTACTGGAAACTATCGACCTGAATAACATTCAATTCAAAGGTTACGCCTTTCAGATTGAAATGAAATATACCGCCTATAGCCTTGGTTTCAAGCTGGTTGAAGTGCCTATTATTTTTATCAACCGCATCTACGGCGAATCGAAAATGAACTCGGGAATATTCAGCGAGGGTTTTTTTGGCGTAATAAGCCTGCGTATCCGCAAATTATCGGGAGGGGTAACGAAGAGGGCCAAAAAATCAGAGTTGGTATAACCCGTTCTTCACAATATAATCATACACTTTTGCCGGCAGAAATGCCTTAATATCCTTGCCGTCGCGGATGCTTTCGCGTATAAAGGTCGATGATATTTCTATAATGGGCGAATCGAGCGCCTCCACACACTCTTTCAGGCTCCCGTTAATAATCAATTTCGAGTCTAAACGAGGATAGACATATACTTTGTAGTTGCGAATAATCTCCTTGTAATCTTTCCAGTTGGTGAAGTTAGCCCAATTATCGCCGCCTATAATCAACGAAAAAACGTGCCCGGGAAATTTCTGTTTCAGGGATGACAGCGTATTTATGGTGTATGACGGGCGTGGCAACGAAAACTCGAAATCGCTGGCTTTCATCTTCGGGTAATCCTCTACCGCCAGCTTAACCATTTCGTAGCGTATAGCCTCGGCAAGCATATCCGTTTTCTCCTTCAGGGGGTTTTGCGGGCTGACCAAAAACCACACTTCGTCAATATCGGTAAATCCGGTTACGAAATTAGCCAATATCAAGTGTCCCGTATGTACCGGATTAAACGATCCTGAAAATATGCCAATATTCATTCAAAAAAATTAGTCGTTTATAAATTGAGTAACAAGTTCAAAAGCCTTTTTCTGGGCGGTCTCCAAATCATCGTTCAGGATAATGGCATCGAAACAAGGGGCAAAAGTCAGTTCGTGTTCCGCCTTCTGCACACGTTGCGCTATCACCTCCGGCGAATCGGTTCCCCGCTTAATCAGGCGTTTTTCCAGCTCTTCGACCGATGGAGGCTGAATAAATACCGCCAAAGCCTTGTCGCCATAATACTGCTTGATGTTGCAACCGCCTACCACATCCACATCGAAGAGAACGTTCTCGCCCTTGTCAACAATGCGTTGCACCTCGCTTTTCAGCGTGCCGTAATACCTGCCGGGATACACCTCTTCGTATTCCAGAAACTCGTCATTGGCTATCTTTTGCCTGAACTCTCCGGCAGTCAGAAAATAATATTCCCTGCCATGACATTCAACGCCTCTCGGCAGGCGACTGGTGGCCGATATGGAAAAATAAAGATTCAGATTTTGCTCCAGCAAATAATTTACAATAGTCGATTTGCCCGAGCCAGATGGCGCCGAAAATATGATTAACTTACCCATTTATAGTTACATAACATTAAGAACCTGCTCCTTGATTTGCTCCAGCTCGTCTTTCATCCTCACAACAATACGTTGCATTTCGGCATGATTCGATTTGGAACCCATTGTATTGATTTCGCGGCCAATCTCCTGGGCTATGAAACCAAGCTTTTTGCCCTGACCCTGAGCGCCGTCCTTCAATGTTTCTATGAAATAGTTGAGGTGATTGTTCAGGCGGTTTTTCTCTTCGTTGATGTCGAGTTTTTCGATGTAAAAAATCATTTCCTGTTCAAAACGGTTTTTGTCGTAGTCAAAATTCTCGATTTTTTGCAAAGCCTCCACAATGCGCAGTTTGATTTTTTCGATACGTTCCGATTCGTGTGGCTCAATATCCTTCACCAGATTGGCGATGTTTGTTATTTTTTCGGTGAAAAGATTGGCCAACATGTCGCCTTCCTGCTTTCTGAAATCAATCAGTTGTTCCAAAGCCGCGTTCACCGTTTTTTCAACAACCGCCCATTCCCCCTCATCAAGTTCCTGTGTTTCGGATTTCAGCGCATCCGGCAGCTTCAGAATTACCTGAAACCAATCTTGCGGCACGCTAACACCCAGCTTCTGAGCCGAGCCAACTATCTGGTTATAATAAGCTTCCACAATATTCTGGTTAATCTGCACAGAGGTTTCCTTGCCAATATTTTCGATGTAGATAAGAAAATCCACCTTGCCCCTTTCGAGCTTTTTGTATAAAAGATTACGGATTCCCATTTCCTTGTCCTTGTACAAAGACGGTATCCGCACCGATAAGTCGAGTTGCTTACTGTTTAACGATTTGATTTCTACCGTAATCTTACGTGCCTCCAGTTCGGCGATAGCTTTGCCGAATCCGGTCATTGATTGTATCATATATTCTATGTTATTTGCTGCAAATGTAAGGCAAATATTTTTTTTATTTAGATTTTATCATCAAAAGTTTGTATTGTAATTAATAAACACTACTTTTGCACTCGAAATATCGCGGGATGGAGCAGTTGGTAGCTCGCCAGGCTCATAACCTGGAGGTCATTGGTTCGAGTCCAATTCCCGCAACAAAATTTGAAGAATCGCTGAAAGGTGGTTCTTTTTTTGGTTAAAATAGAGAATCATCCGAGAGGAAGACGGCAGTCTTTGGATTTCCAAAGCCCGTCAGAAAACAGGCGTTTCGTTTATAGTTATGTTAGATTTGGCGCGTTTCAATATCCTCTTCATTTCAAGCATCATCAGATGACCGTGATGCGCCGAATTTTGGCAGGGAACTCCCGCCGGAACCACCGGAAGCGGCTCGGCGCCTATATCTTCGCAAAACTGAAAATACTCAAAATAACCCAATCCTGCCGTTTGATGATAACCCCAAAGATTGCATTGCGGAACCCGCGCTTCCTCTCCATTTTCAATTCTCCATTCGCTTGTACTATTCCAGTTTTTGTCCCTGTTTTCCTTGTCTTCCGGTGCATATTCAAAACGCGGTTCTGAATGAGTTCGGCGTACAAACCGCCATCGGCAGCGTAATTAATATCTTCAAAGAAAATTCCGAGCAATTTGTCGCTTATCTTTTTACTTTTTGTATTATCAACAGCAATAGTTGCCTCTACCGGTTTCAGGGATGCAAAACGTTCGGGGTCGCCTTTGGGGGTTTCTGCCCACAACAACTTATCGTAAGCTACCCGTTTGTGTTCATTAATCAACTTGTCAATCGTTATCCATGCCACTTTATGTGCCGTTCCTTTTCTCGGTTGATGGAGGATAAGGGTCGTTTGCTGTTGGGCGAGATAGGTAACAGGCGCTATCTTATATGACTAACTTTGCCAGGCAATCAGGTCTTTGGAGGCGGTATGAGCCAATACGCCATCGCGGTCGTTAACGCTCCAGATGCAATGCCACAGACCATCGGCTTCGAGCGATAAAAAAGGTGTGTGCATTTTTTTTCACTGTCCCATCGTCCGTAATCACAACTAGGAAATTTGTGCTCCTGACCAATGGGATGCCAATCTGCTTGGTCGATGCTCCATGCAAAACTCAAACCATTATTTACCTCGTAGGCAAATATATATGCCGAATCGGGTTCGTTTGCCGATACATTGCAGACAAAGCAACATATTAGCAACAACTGGATAATAGCCGATTTCTATTCCGTTTTTTCATTGATATATAAGCATTTATAATGTTACCGTTATCTTTTTACCTTTATAGGCAACTGATTTCCCTTGTTTAGAGATAACATCCCCTGTTCCGCTTTCTGTATTCACGAATACCACATTGAATCTGCGGCTTTGCAGCATACCGGGAAATTTACCGTTGCGGTCGGCAATAGTCAAAGTCTTTTGGGCATCATTCCAAGTAAACCGAATGGTAGAGTAAATACCTTTTTCGTAGTTATAATTATCATTTTCGTCTTCGTACAAGATAAATTCTCCATCCGCACCCGGATAGACGCGGATTTCCAGATTATCCCATTTTTTCTGCGTAGCGTATTGCACTTTCTGCGCCCAAGGCAAAATAGTTCCCGCCTTCACATACAAAGGAATAATATCAACAGGAACCTCTTTATTAACGGTTTGACCGCCTTCGTAGGTCTTTCCTGTCCAGAAATCAAACCATTTGATTCCTTGCGGTAAATAAACTGCTTGTGTATGTACCTTGCCGAAATCTTCCACAGCATTTTTCCATCGGTTTTCCGAATTAACAACATACATTGGGTCTGTAACCGGAGTAACCAAAAACGATTGTCCGAATAAATACTGATTACTGATGTTCTGCACCTTTTTATCGGCATTAAAATCCATGTACAGGGCACGTATAAATGAACCGGAATTATTCGTTACATTCCATGCCGTTGAATACAAATAGGGCAGCAGGGAATATCGCAGATTGATGTATTTTTCCTCGGAATCAAAAGCCCAATCGCCCCGTTTTCCAAAATAATAGATTTCTTTCGACACACCGCTTCCGTGCGAACGCTGCATCGGCGTAAACGTGCCGTATTGAAACCAACGGGTATAGAGTTCGTGATAGGCTTTGTTGCTCACGCCGCCCTCGAACGGCCCCATGAAAAAACCACCCAAATCGGTGTTCCAATAAGGAATGCCGCTGAGCGAAAAATTAATTCCGGTGGGTATTTGTTTTTTGAATGTATCCCAGGTAGAATTAACATCGCCCGACCAGGTATTGGCGCCATAACGTTGTTGTCCGGCAAAAGCGCAACGAGTCAGCAGATATACCCGTTTATCCGTACTGACTGCCCGTTGATGGTCGTAAACGCCTCCATTGGTCATTAATGGAAAAGCATTAACCACGCTGCGATATGTGCCCATGCCGGTGGGAATATCGAAATCCGATTCCTTTTCATCCAAATGGTCGGGTTCGGTAGAATCTGTCCACCAAGCATCAATGCCTTTTGAAAATAGACCTTTGTTTAAGTAGTCCCAATAAATATCGCGAGCCTGTGCATTGTATGGATCATACGGTTTTACACCTGATGGGAATTTCATATCGGGAGGCCAAACCTCTTTTGCCGAAGCAGGCCAAGTTTTGAAATTGAACAAAGCATTGATTTTTTCCAAATCGCTGTATTGTTTGGTATCCGGCCCAAAAGAAGCCCAAATAGAAATCATGATATGCGCATTTTGCCCGTGAATATGGTCAATCATCTTTTGAGGTTCAGGAAATTCAGGATTGTCAAAATTCATGGAATTCCAGTTGGTGTTTCCACCCCAATACTGCCAATCTTGGATAATTCCGTCTAATGGCACGCCCAGTTCGCGGTATTTGTCCACGACTTCCATCGTTTCTTTTTGACTTTTATAACGTTCGCGCGATTGCCAAAAGCCATACGTCCACAAGGGAAACATCGGCGCCTGACCGGTCAAATCGCGCAGTTGAGCAATCACGCCACCGCCGGTTTTTCCGTATAGGAAATAATAATCGGAACATTCGCCCACTTCCGACTCCAGCGACATTTCCTGCGGATTGTCATTGAAAGTAGTGGGTGAATAATTGTCCCAAAAAATGCCGTAACCTTTTACCGATTGAATCACCGGAATACTGGCATACAAAGCGCGTTGGCGCATAAATATCTTTTCGCCGCGCTGATTCAGTTTGTTGGTTTGCTGTTGTCCCAAACCATAGATGGCTTCGTCTTTGTCCAATAAAAATGCTTGGCGAACGCTGTAAGTTTTATTGCCTGCATCGTTGAAACTGGTAAATTGCGTGCCGTAATCCTTTTCGGTGAATAAAGCGTTTCCTTGCAAGTCGGAATAAGAAACTTTTCCGGTAACAAGGTTTAACCTCACTTGAATAGCATCACTTTTCAATACGACTTCGTCCTTTGTTTGCACAACATTCAAGTTGGGTTTTTCAGGCGATTTAACTACGGATAAACTTTCTTTCCTGAAGGCCTTTCCTTCGGGTGATTTCACTACGCGAACAATTCCTGAATTATAAAATTGAATTTCTACATCCATTGATTGTACATTGGCTTTAACCCCGGTTGTCGTTATTTGATAACTTTGTGAAAGACCGGAAACTGCCGAGAACAGGCAGACTAAAAATATTGCAAATCTATGACGCATAATTATATCTTTTTATTTTCGTACAAAGATAAATAGAATTACCTAAATAAAATAGGATAAATTCTCTCAAATGACAGGTCATTTATCCTATTTACAGATGACAATCGGTCGGTTTGAATGCCGATGGCATTTCCCATCGCGTGGTTGTTTTCGCATTGTACGTGCGGTTTTACGGTTTCTCCTTTATTGTATTTCTCCAAACGGTCTTTTCCGGTTGTCAACATGGATGCAACGCTTGCATACATGGTGCTGGAAATATCGCAATAGTCGCTGTGTCCTTCATAATGCGTTGGACGGGTAGTATCCAAGGCTTTTATTGCTTTTGCCTCATAATCTAAATTTATTCCCTTTCCAGATTCATTTCCCAACGACCAAATAATAATCGCCGGATGGTTGCGATAGCGTTTTACCAAGTCTTCGGCTCTTTCCACCATCGGTTGCCGGAAACGAGGCTCGTTAGACAAGGACAGATTGTCATGACATTCCACATTGGCTTCGGCTAACATATAGATGCCGTATTGGTCGCAAAGGTCGTAGAAATAAGGATTATTTGGATAATGAGAAGTTCTTACTGCATTAATATTCAATTTTTTCATCAATTTGACATCGGTTTCCATTTCGGCTTTGGAAACGGTGCGACCATTGATATGGCTGGCATCGTGGCGGTTGGTTCCTTTAATCAGAATCGGGTTTCCATTGACAAGGAACGCACCGTTTTTGGCCAAGGCAATTTCTTTAAATCCCACTTTGGCTCCGCGTACATCAATAACATTGAGTCCGTCTTTCAATGTCAATACCAAATCGTATAGATAAGGCATTTCAGCCGTCCATTTTTCAGGTTTGGCCACATTCATCCGAATATTGAGTTTGCCAATCGCCGGATTGCGTATTTCTTTGGATGCAATCACTGTATTTCCGTCCATGATTTTCGCTCCTTTAGGGCTTTCCCCGTCAGTTCCACATCCAAAAGGGCAGTTGCATTCAGGTATTGGTCATCCAAATCCGTCCGGAAGAAAAAGTCGCGAATTTGTGTTTGCGTATGCCTTCCATCTGCCAGTTTGCCGGAACATGGATGTCGTCCCAAGCAGCAACATTGTAGTCTGTTTTATAAAAATATTTGGGTCGTTTGTCGGGGTCGGATACCCAATTAAATTTCCATACGCCGTTGAGCGACTGATAATAAGGCGATTTTTCGATCTGCACCGAATTTTGTGCTTGCGCTTCTGTTTGGAAAGGAATCGCTATTGTTCGCGCACCTTCCTCATTTACCTGAGTGATACTCAAATTATTCCATTCTTCCGCTTGATCGGGGTTTTGACTAAAAACAGTCCCTGCGAAGATTGACAGGAAAGAGCTGATCAAACAATATAATTTTGCTTTTTTCATCTATTTACAATTTATTTAAAAAAACTCAAATCCCACTCATCCATCCATTTTAAAACAGGCAATCCGTTTTCAAACCGAATCGGCAACCAGATATATCTGCCATCAATGGCATTTTTAGGTGTCCATCTATCGGCCATAAAAATGAACGCGTCCTTTTTGCCCTGAGCAGGCAGTATATAAGTGCTTTGAGAATGGAAAGTAGTCTCAGCATCTTTTCCCACAGCCGGATTATCAGGATGCCTTGTCCACGGACCGGTTATTTTATCAGCTGTTAATACGCGAGCCGGATTCGGATTCCAGCCGGTACAACCGGAGGTGATCATGAAATATTTTCCGTCTTTTTTGAACAATGCAGGCGCTTCATTCCATCCGGCAGGGTCAATCCGGTAATACTTGCCTGTATATCCCAGATAATCGTCGGTTAATTCGGCTATTTGCAAGGTTTTATTTTCTTCCGAAGCAAAAATGTGATAGGCTTTTTGGTCATCATCCACATATAAGGTCATATCGCGCGACATTTGTCCAACTTTGAAATCGCGGCGGACATACAAGCCTTCGGTAATGGCATCGTCCTTTTCGGAGTTGGTGAGATTTTTTATGTCGTTGGGTGTTACTACGGATGTGCGTTGCGCTTTGGTCAGGTTAACAGGCCAGATTCCGGCATTCGGCCGGAGTGATTTCAGGTATTGGTAAGGGCCTGACACATTATCGCTTACGGCAATCCCTGTACGAGCTGCGCTATAGCCTTTCCCTTTGAGTTCCAAATGAAAATACATCACATACTTTTTGGTCTTTTCGTTGTATATCACTTTTGGTCTTTCAAGGATGCAACCAGATTCTATATCACTCCCGCTTCCTTCCGGTGCAACCGTCAAGGCTATACCTTCGTCTTTCCAATTATACAAGTCTTTGGACGAATAACAACCAACGCCCACCTTGGCTACATTGCCGCCGTTACCTTCCGTTTTGTGTTCTCCAAACCAGTAATAAGTGTCATCGCGAAGCAGAATACCTCCACCGTGTGCATTGATGTGAACGCTGTTGTTGTCTTTCCAGATTTCACCCGGAGTAAAAGTGGTTGACGTTTTCACAAACTGAATATTTTCCACATGATCGCCTACATAAAACCGGCTCATATCAGCCGTTTTATACCAGCCCGGTTTTCCCGGCATACTATCCGAGATTACTTGCCCGTTGATTTTAAGATTTTCAAAACGAACGTTTTTCACTTTCCGTTCTTCATTGTATCCGGCTATAATAGAAAGTTCGGCATTAGTTCCTGTGTAGGTAATATCCTTAAACAGAACATCTTCAATTCCTCTTCCCGGCGCTTTGCAGTATTTTTTATTATAACCGACATGTAGATGTAGCAATTGTCCCTGTCTGAAATCCTCGATTCGGATGTTTTCAAAACGCACATTACGTATCAGATTATTATCGCCCGCAGTAATGGCCAGACAACCCTGATAATCTATCTGTTTTTCCCTGTGGTCCAAGATGTCGATGTTGATATAGTTCAGGTTTTCCAACACCTCCGGATGCTCCACATCTCCGTGAATACCAATAAGAATAGGATGAGCCACATCTGCCCAAAGGGTGGAATTTTGCATGGTAATGTTTTTACATCCACCTTTATAACCCAGTCTCGTTCCGTAAACCGTGGTGCAATCATCCGAATTGCGACAAAATACGCCATCAAATAAAACATTTGTGCTGGCAAAAACATTCATGCCGTCGCCCCATTGAAAATAGCTGATACTTTTTACATTGCGAATAGTTACATTGTTAGACTCTCCGGTAGAACATTTGGTTGCGATAAGTCCTTCCACCAGAATATTTTGGGATCTGGCAATGTGAATGCCTCCCTTTACGGTGTAATCAATCACCCCCCTGCCCAGTATCTTTACATTTTGAACGCCATCCATGGCAATCTGCCCCATCAGGACAGCTCCGCCGGCAACATAAACTGTTTTGCCGGACTCAACACTATATTTATCTCCCTCAAAATGATGTATTCCGGGACCAAAATAAATTAGATTTTTGTCCTTCAGGTTGGGGACATACTCGTCTATCGGGTTGGCAAAAAGATGCAGGTTGTGAAAGATGTCGTTATTCACTTCCACCGACAGATTGCGTGGTTTATTCAACTTAAAGCTTAGTGTATTCCCATTTATCTGCGGAACTATTCCATAAGAAAGCGGGCGTACCTTCGCCGTTTGGATACTCCCTTTATTGGATGTTACCGATACTTCCACTTCGCCTTCAAAATCAAAATAGCTCATAGAGGCGTTTTCGGTATGATGGTCAATTCCTCTGACTTCATCCACATTGACAATGTAGGAAGGCAGTTGTTTCCACTCTTGTCCTGCCTGTCTTACTCGAACGGTAAAATCTCCATTCAATGCTACTCCTTCCGGGGCGGGATAGGCAGCTAATTTATCTTTCGAATAAACCGAAAGGGGCATTAAAAAAGTAATCAGACAGATTAATACAATTTGAAATTTCTTGTGTGACATATTTTTTATTTTTATAAATTTACTATTGTCTTTTTACCATCGTAATGAATGGCTTTATCGAATATTTTACTGGCATCCTCGCCTACGGCTTTACCTTTATCCACCAGAACGATATTGAACTCCCTATTCTTCACCATTCCTGCAAATTCGCCTTTACGCTCTCCAACCGTAAAGGTCTTCTTTTTATCATTCCATCGAAGAGCAATGATAGCATACTTGCCTTGTTCGTAATTATAATTATCGCCTTCATCTTCGTAAATGGTAAATTCGCCGTCGGCGCCGGGATAGATTCTTATTTCGTAGGGTGCATTCGGTTTTTCGGAAGAATATTGCTGTATTGGACCCATCGGAACAATACTACCTTGCCGCACAAAAACAGGGATATAATCTATCGGTGCATCTGCCGTAATGAAACTTCCACCTTGATATTTTGTTCCGGTATGGAAATCAATCCAATTGGCATCCTTTGGAAGATATACCGAACGTGTTTTATCAATACCTGTCAATTTTTTTGAATTAACATCGTAGTACATCGGCTTAGTTACCGGACATACCATAAAAGCAGTCCCAAACATCAATTGGTCTTTAATGTCGTAAACCTTGCTATCTTTCCTAAAATCGAAAAACAAAGGACGAGTCATGGTGTAATCTTCTCGTGTTACCATAGCCGCAATAGAGTAGGTGTAAGGCAACAACCGGTAACGCAGGTTGATTTGTTTAAGAATACTTTCGTAGAAAGGCTCTCCGTGATTTCCGAATTGCCAGGGCTCGCGTGGAAAATCTGTTCCATGACTACGGAAGAGTGGTAACCACTGGCAGAATTGGATGTTACGAACATAAAATTCACGATAGCCTAAATCTTCAACTCCCTGTTCAAAATCTCCTTTCCAAAACCATTGATTTTGGCTTTTAACGAAGAATGCTCCCGCATCAATCGTCCAGTACGGAGACCCGGTAGCCATATAATTAAGTCCCGATGGGATTTGTTGGGCAAAGTCAGCCCAAGTGGCTTTGGTATCTCCATTCCAAACAAATGTTCCGTATCGCTGTTGACCGGCGTAGGTAGAACGAGTCAGGTTGACTACCCGTTTTTCGTTTGTTACCGAGCGTTGGTTTTCATAAATCCCTTGTGAATGATATAATGAAAATGTGTTGGCACGAAGCGCTCCCAGCAAATCATTTAATACTTTTGAAGTTAATTTATAGCGGGCTTGAGGATTATTCGCTATGGAATTAGCATTAGCGTTCCAATCGCCGTCTATCGGCTCTGATCCGTCGCACCACCACGCATCTACCCCATGAATAAACAAGTTTTTATTTACATATTCATCCCAATACATCTTGCGGGCAGCAGGATTATAGGCATCATACATCCCTCGTCCAAGTGTATATCCTTTTGCCCCCATTTCGGTAGCCTCGTTGCCGTTGGCAGTAGGCCATAACGAAAGCATAAAATGAGCATTTTTATCATGCACGCCTTTAATCATGGCGGTAGGATCGGGATAAGCATCTTCACGGAATTTTTTGTGTCCCCACCATTTTGGATTCCAATAATTCCAGTCCTGAACAATCAAATCCAAGGGTATTTTTTCGGCTCTAAAACGGGTAACAATACTATCTATACTCTGTTGGTCGGGGTATCTTTCTTTCGATTGCACATAGCCAAATATATATTTGGGCATCATACCCACTTTGCCGGTTAGTCCTCGAAACAGACTAACCACCTTGTCCGGCTCGGGGCCATACATAAAGTAATAATCTATTTCGTTGACCGCATTCATTTCCATGAAACTACCTTGGCTGTCGTCATGGAAAATCATAGTCGAGCCTGCATCAAAAAGCAATCCATATCCTTTCGATGACATTAAAACCGGAATGCTGGCTTTCAGATTCTGTTGGTATAAATATTGCATCGTACCCCGCAGATTCATATAATCTTCCTGATGTGAGCCTAATCCATAGAGAGCCTCTCCATCTTGCCATTCAAACTGTTGAGTAGCTTTCCATGCTGTTCCTGTTATTTTCTTTGAGACTATTTCCGATACAATCAAATCGCCATTGGCTGTCTTTTCCGTTTTATTTTTACTTTCGTCAAATTCCGTTTTTTCGATGGCTACTTTTTCTGTTATTCGGGGTTGTAAGGTATTCTCTTTCAAGAGCGTTTTTCCATCCTTTGACAAGTAACGGATGGCTCCTGTTGACTTGTCAATATCAACGCTCAATTGTTCCGATACGAGCCTCACTGTTTTATCTCCCTCTTTAAATTTGAAGGACACATTGACTTCTTTATGGGGTAAACATACATTGGTTTCATTGTTTTTTAATTCGCCTTCGGGCACATATTGTATTCTAACAACCGCCGGATTAATAAATTCAACCCTTAACTGTTGTTTTTGATTATTCATTAAAACGCCGTTTTTTTCTTTTTGTACAGTAAATGAATCTGCCCAAGCCAACGAAGTTGACAGTCCAAGACACACTGCTAAAATACTAATTGTTGTTTTCATTTACATTGTTTTTATCCAGTTGTTATTTCATAAGATTTACCTTTCTCTGTCTTGACGACCGTTTCGTAATACGCTCCGATTTTGTTGGAAGTAACTTGTTTGCCCTTCACTTTTATGGGCGCAATTGTTCGGATAGTACAGTCTTCACCGTTCAAAGATATGATTTTTGCTCTTTCTAATGTTCCATTTTTCCAAACAATATCTACTTCAAAACCACCTCTGCCCCTAAGTCCTTTTATCGTGCCCGACTTCCATGCATCGGGCAAAGCAGGCAACAAATGAAGCGCTCCGGTATGACTTTGCAACAGCATCTCGGCGATACCTGCCGTAGCACCAAAGTTGCCGTCAATCTGAAAGGGAGGATGGGCATCGAAGAAATTAGCATACGTTCCACCTGCGCCTTTGCTGTTAGGTTCTGTAAAATGCAAAATGTAAGCATGATTACCATCCCACAATCGTGCCCAGAAGTTGATTTTCCATGCTTTACTACAGGCAAGGCTTCCACCCATTCGGATGCAGGTTGTTCGTACCACAATTTCAAACCGGACTGAGCATAAGACTGTTTGCCACACAGAAAAATGCTTAATAATAATGTTGTTCTTAAAATCAGGGGGCTCATTTATTTATTGGTTTTTTTTGAATGATTAAATAGTAAGAAACTTCGCTCTACCGGAACAGCAGATTTAATTTTTGGCTCGCTACTTCTTCCATACTGCCAAGCCACAATCGTTACTTTTACCGGATATTTGCTGCGAGGAGGTATTTTGGTGAACACCAATTCGTTTTCGGAAACTAATTCGACAGGGCCTTCTTTCACATAAAAACGAACTTGCATTCCACTATTGGACGTAGCTTGCAAACGGATGGATTTGGTGTTAACCGGAATATCGGACAATGGAGCAAAAGTTATTTTCTGCTCCTTTCCTTCTTTGTTTCGAGCAGGAACTAGCATTTCCGACTGCTGAACAGCCGGTTTGTAAACCTCATCACCCGGATGTTTCACTGCAAATGAAACGGCATAGGCGCCGGAACGCTCTCGCATCCCTCTTTCAAAATTCACCCTCCAAGTCGTATCATTCAGTTTCTTTACAGGTCCGATGAGTTTCTCAACGATGATGGGAATTGATTCATCTGCATGACCAATAGCCGAACCGGCAGGTAAACCCGTCCAAGTGGATGTCCGTTTACTGGCTCCGGGAACCGTATCCAAAAAAACGCCCCTCAATTGGAAAGTAACTCCGTCTTCTTGGGTAAGAAGGGGAAAATGTACTTGCGAATGGCTATCGCGTTGAGGAATAACAACTCCATTTTGACTATATCCCAACAATTGTGCTTTCTTATTCCGATAAGCCGATTGATATTCCTTAGTTTTTGTTACGGTTTCCTCATCGAAAAACCAAAAAGCTTGCGATGGATCTCCCTTATAATCAACAACAGGCGCAGCTTGAACTGTTGGCGCTGTATTGGGTATCCATTTTTCCATCAACCATCCGGTTTTTACAGGATTAATTGGTTTCAGTTTAGGGGCTTCTCCCCATTGATACTGTTCGGGAAAACGATATTGCATGGCTTTGCGGATAAAGAAAGCTAAATAAGCATTTTTCTTTTCGGAGGTAGCGAAATGTCCTTCTGCCGGACAAGCCAGCATACTCAACGCCATGTTCGGATGTTCTTTTCTGTCTTTCAAACCTCTATCGGAAAAGGTCGCTGCCGCTTCGTACTCGCCCATGGTTTCCAATAAGGGTATATAATCCGCGTTTTGTTCGACAGTCCAAATATCCGGTGCAAATTGTTTATCTCGGAAATAGGGCCATTGTCCACTTACGGAAATGGCAGCGAGTGTGCGTTCGGGATTCCATGCCGCAAAATAATAAGGCCAACTTGCCGCAGCCGAATGTCCTATTGGAATGACAGGTATGTATTTAAGCTCTTCGTATCCAGATATTTCGGCTAAGCGGTTCATCATTTCATTAAAATAAGTACCGGCATTTTCATTAAACCGGAACAGGTCATCGAAAGCGGGAGAAATCCATATCTCGGCAATATCCAAGCCTGACATTTCCTCCCGAAAAGATCGACTTTCGAGAATAGAGAGTTCCTCCATGTTATTCTGACCAACTACAACCGCTTTTATACCTTTACATCCTTCCGGAATCCACAAAAAGGCTTCCGAAACAAGGCTGTAATCACTTTTTACAGGTGCAGACCATTGCCACACCTGAGCCTTTAAGGGCAAAAGAGAACTTGTTACGCACAGAATATATATAATCAAAAGTTGTTTTATTCTCACAGTATCTGTACCTTTTTAACAAAAAGTTTTCCGTTTAAATTTACTTTTAGAACATAAATGCCGGGGGCTAATTTTCCAACTGCTAATTCGTCGTATTGAGCAACAATTGATTTTGAAGCCTGCAATACGCCGGTAATAGAAAAAAGTTGGGCAATGCCGGTTACATTATCCGATGTTTCAATAACTATTTTCCCATCTTTATAGTAAAAAGAGCTATCGGAAACTTCCAATCTTTCTAAAGATGTATCCATTGCAGGTCTTAGTATAAAAGGAAAATCAACAATAAATCCGGCATCTTTTACGCTGGAATCTATTATATTAGTGTTTATTTTCCAAAAGTTGGTACCAGACTTCCCTCCATTTTGGATAGCACAAAATTCGCCATCCTTATAAATGTGCATCGTATTCCATTCGGTGTAATACTGATTTGTACCAAAAGATCCGTTTTCATTTACATACCGATTATCTTTGGCCGATAAGATTTTGTAACGTTCTCCATCCTTAGATATTTTCCATACCTGATTTTGATCATCTTCCACATAATCGGAAAATATAGGTTTAGTCGTATTAATATTGGTGAGATAGGTTCCCGCAACACGATCAATGAGCCAATATTCACCATCTTTTAACAGTTCATCTTGATATACTCCAACAACAAAAGTCAAAGAACTGGTAGCGCCGTTTGATTGTGTTAACGTAACGGTATATTCTCCACGGCTTTGAACATCTTCGAGGGTAATGGTACGTGAATTTGCACCGGTACTCCATGACCAACTAAGCGCATTCACCCCAGACGGACTTAAAACTACCGTACTTCCGGGAGCTACAAAAACGGTTTCCGTTACGGTGGGAGTTCCTGAATTAACTACTACGGTGGGCGTAATATCTCGTATGACAAAGTTGAAATCCTGAGTACTTACAGCGCCTCCCTCATTGGTATATTCGGCGGTAATTGTAGTATTTTCATTGATTACAATGCCGCTTGAATTAACATAATTCCCATTAATTTTGTATTTCATTTGCCCGATGTATGACGGTTGGCATCCCATATTAACAGTGGTAGCTGTTCTTACGGTATAAATTGTATCGCTATACCATGTACCCTGTATTTGAACTGTTTTAGAAATTTTGGTAGGGAGGCAATCGCCGTAAACAGCAACACAATACGATTGGCTACTTGTTGTTCCACAAGGGGTGGTGTAAGTTACTCGGTACATTCCACCTTGTTGTACATTATTCAATGTAATTTCATTGATTGTTTCTCCGGTATTCCACAACCAAGCGCCTGCAGATTCCTCTTGTACGCAAACTAAACGAAGATTATCTCCGGGTTTCACATTAATGATGGAATGATTGACAGCCGGTTTGTCATTTACATAGATAGCAGGACTTAATAAAGTCTCCGGGCAATCGGGATTGAAGGTTGTATCCAAACTGTAGAGCAAAGTACCAAAGCCAAGATTATCGAATCCACCGCTGTTGCTGCCATAATCGCCACCGCCGCCTTCAGGACGTATTTTTTCTGCAAATTCTTGAGAAAAAGGCGCTTCAAGTCCTTTCCGTTTGGCGTAATGATTATACACACGTTCCCACACAGGGCGGGTATTTCCGCGTCCATCGGCGCCGATAGAGCCTTGATTGTTATCGCAATTGATATACCTCACATTCGGCACATCGTTTCCTAAATTGTATTTGGCGATGTATTCGTAACCCGCCAATAAGCGGTTGTTTTTAAATGCATACAGATCGTCGCCCTGATTCCATGCCACTTGAGCTACATCAGCCGATGATCCCACGCCCATAAGCGTATGCCCCTGGTCGCGGTTACTTTCCTGCCACTGCCCCAGCGTGGGTGTATGCAGATACCAAACCAAGTTTTGAATATCTTCAGCAAATTCACGTCCGTTTTCTTTTGAATATTTGATGTAATACATTCCTTCGTTGAATTTAAATTCATCATCGCATAAAATACCTATGGCAGTGATGGTAGCTGCATTTGCCAATCCCCAATTCGCCCAATAATGAGTGTCGCAGGCGCCGTTTCTGCGGGACATGAAATCGGTAGCGTACGAATAAAAGACATCTACCATGAATTTTTTGAATCGCTCGAAATTGGCAGCCGACCATCCGGGATACGAGCGCATGATTTCGGCTGCATTAGCGAATGGGAATCCATATATGCCGGAAGCTAGCGCCGCGTTACTATCCCCGGTAACTCGCACGCAGGTTGTTGCCCAAGCATCTAATATTTGAATGGCTTTGTCTGCATACTTGTCATCTCCCGATAATTTCCAGCGAATGGCCAATTGGTAGGCAGCGGCGCCATCATTCATTGCAGCTGAGTAGTTTTCTCCGGTTCCGCCTCGAACTATTTCTCTTGTAGGATTGGGATTATACGATAATGAAGCGTGTGAGTTGGCTATCAGTTTATTCCAACCTTGATACCAAGGTTGTTTCCTTCCTTTGATTTTTTCTTTCATCCGGTCAAAATCGGCTTCCGTATGTAGAATGCCGGGGTGTACAAATTGAGGAGCGCCGGAAACTTCTTGCGCCTGCGAATTTATTGTAGAGCTGAAACTCACTGCTAAGAGCAGTAATAGCGTTTTAAAATAATTGTTTCTCATTCCTTTACGTATTAAAAGATTATTGTTTCTCATTTTTTGCTACTTGTGAATTATTAAAAAGCAAGGAACCAAATGCCGGTTGGTCTCTGTCGAATCCTTCCGGACGGATTTTGTTTAGCGTTTGCCGCGTATAAGGCATCGCCAAGCCTTTTCTATTTACATAATGATTGTAAGCCATTTCAAAACAGGTATAAATTTACCCCGGCTGATGTCTGATATTTTTGTCCAATCGCTGTATTTCCCTGTAATGTCTGTCCAAGTAGTGAAAGGGACTTCTTGTCCGAGGTTATATTTAGACACGTATTCAAAGCCTTTCAATAGCCGGTTGTCCAAAGCCGAATAGAGGTCATCGCCCTGATTCCATGCCAACTCACAGACTGTTGCCATAGCGCCTATGCCCAACATGCAATGTCCCTGGTCGCGACCGCTTTCCTGTATCTGTCCGGTTTCGCCGCTGATGTAATTGGCGATTGTCCCGTTGTCGCGGGCATGAAGATAGAAGTCCATCGCCTTTTCGTACATTTTCCGGTTGTCGAAGAAAATACCCGCTGCCATGTAGGTTTTACAGACAATTGGCCCCCAATTCCCATTCGTGTAGGGTTTGCGATTGTAAAAGTTTTCCAGCACAGGAATAAACACATCTACAAACATATTGGATATTTTTTGGATTTGCCTTTCCGAAACTTCGGGACAAGTATATTTCAATATTTCGAGGGCATAGATGATTTTCAAGCCTTCCAATCCGGCCAGCAAGGGTGCATCATTTGTTTCAGGAATCCGTTGGAGCGAATCGGCGTAAGCAGTTAATATTTCGAGCGATTTACGGGCATGGGCTTTTTCGCCGGTCAATGTCCACATCAGCGCATTTTGGTAGGCCGCGCTGAAATCCGCTTCCATTTTGCCTTTGGTATATCGAAATTCTCCATCGCGCGAAATCACCCGGAAAGGCCCTTCCATCCGGTAATCCGCCTGCGAACTTTTGTGCGCTTTCAGCAACTCGAAAGAACCATAAGCCGGTTCTGTCTTGTCGTTAATCAACCGACGCATCTGCTCAATGCTTGCTTGGGTATGAAGCACGCCCGGATGAACAAACACGCGCTCATCGGCGGCTCTTTCAGTTATCCAAATGGCTTGCCCGCCCGAGGGCAACAAATCGGCCTCCAGAACAGATTTATTATTTACCGGTATTTTCTTGATGCCTACTTTTGTTCGGGTTTTTACAGTTGGGTCGTCGTAGTAAATATGAGCCGTATAGTTTTTCCCTTCCGGCAAGAAATCCAAGGCAAGGCTCAACTTGCGTCCATCGTTGTTGGTCATTGTTCCCACAAACCAATCATTTCCGCTACGGCGGGCCATGCTAATGTATTTACCTATCTCTCCATGAATCACCTTGGTTTCGTCCCAAACAGTGGGAACACGGTCGAAAAATTCCAATTCGGGTTCGTCCCTGCTGTCGGAAGGTTTATCGTACCAATATACATGCTGCAAGGGGCTGTAATACACAACCGCCATTGATAGCTGATGCGCCGAAGTCCCCTTTATCAGCCGGGCGTTTACCAAGCCGTGGTCGGTATTGGGTTTGGTGTTTCCGTTGAAATTTTGCCGGTAATAGCAGATGGTATAATCGGCAGGACCTTGGGTAAAGCGGGTAAATGGCAAGGTAACATTGGTGGTGGCATCGGGAAATTCTTCGTTTCCATAAATACCTTCCTGCGTCATAAAGTTGGGATAGGTGCGGCTGAATCCGGTGGGACGGTATTCATCGTGCGCATCCACCATCAAACCGTATTGGGCGCATTTCTTGATGGCTTCATGCATCCAGTTTGTCCAGAATTGCGAACCTACCTGCACAAAACCGAATTTTATACCTGAAACTCCCCAACTTTTATACAAAGGCAATATATCGTCCAACTGCTGATAAAGCGCCCGCTGGTTCACATAAAGGATGACGCCTATGTTGTGTTTTTTGGCATAAGCAATCACTTCGGGCAAGTTTAAGGCATTCGGATTTTTATTCCGGGCAGGGTCGAGTTTTACCTTTGTTGCATCCGATGATTTGCTGCCTTCCGGCCCATACCATCCGGCATCGAAAAGCATGTATTGCAGGTTGTGCTTAACGGCATAATCCACCACCGATTTGGCGCCACCGGTAGTAAGCGTTACCTCGCGCATCACTTTACCCGGGCGTATCCACCAGGGATTTTCAATAGCATTCGGCTCATTCAGGTTGAGTATCAGGTCGTTGTTTTCGATGAGGCGCCCCGGTTTTGTGGCAGCCATAATCACCCGCCAAGGCGTTTTGTAGGGGGCAATGTCGTCCACGGCGCCATACATCGCTCCCGTGAGGGTGTTGGTCTTGGCATCGGCCACCACAAATTTGGTGCGTGCATAATTCACCACTTCGGCTTCGGTCAGCAATACATAAGGCCCTTGCGGCAGTTCTATAACCAACGGGCGTTCGCTTTCGCCCTTCCAATCCTGTACAGGCATTAATTCGTAAACGGATTGAGCCTTTTTGGTAAACCAGGCTTTAGCGCCTTTGGGCAGGGTGTATTGCGTATATTCATTGGTAATGTGCAGGTATTCGCCACCGGGAAAAAAGTAACGGAAAGCCAGGCCTTCGTTGTAGGCGCGAACTATCAGTTTCAGCTTTCGCTTGGGATTATCCGCTTGCACAATATCAATCTCGCAACGGTTGTAGTGGTCGCGGATGGTCGCTCGTTCTCCGTAAACCGGATTCCACAAGCTATCTACAGATGCCGTAGCAGACTTATCCACCCGGATGCCGTCTTTCCATTCGCCGTTGCCGTTGATGCCCAGCAAAGATTCCAGCACCACCGGTTGATTGGCGTAATTGACCGAATAATAAATCCGGTTGCCTTTATCATACACTTTCATTTGGAAGTCGCCATTGGGCGAAGTGATGCTCACCTCTGCCGGAAAAATAGGCAAGAAATATATAGCTACTGTCAAAATACAAAATACTAATCGCTTCATTATTTATCAATCTTAATTTTTTATTACACGGATAATCGCACTTGCTGTTTTCACAATATAAACACCGGGAAGAAATCGGGACATATCAATAACTGTTTCCCCTTCACTTATTTCCCCGGAATAATGGACACGACCAATACTATCATAGATATAGACCTTTTGTGTATGACTGGACTTTATCGTTAGCCAATGATTTATCAAGGTCGGATAGATTGCTGATTGTCCGGGGATTTCCGGTTGTCTTATACCCATTGGCGGGTCTCCCCCTATCTTTTCCATTTTCTGAAGATACCAATGTTGATTGGTTTTTTCTTCCGAATAAATGTTGTTGTCGTATTCGATAACAGCTGTCCCGTTATCCAAACTGCCACCGCTGTTGTTGATGGAATAACCGGATCCCAGATTGACTATCCCATAGATATTTCCGGTAAGAACGGGAATAATTTTCCATTTTTGCGCATTGTCCGAATTGTTTGGAGGCATTTGTTTCAGATTATTTTGCCGTCCGTTTGCGGTCATTGCCAATTCCGACTGTTTATTGATAATGCGGAACAAGCCGTTGCCCAGCGAATCTATTTTCCAGCGTTGGGTTTCATCTTCTTCATTGGGCTCCCAAAGCATCAAGGTAGCGCCCGGCTGCATCGATTCGTTTGTTATATCTATCACATTATTGCTTCGTTTATTCATAATCAGGTAATAAAAATTTTCGGCAACAAACGGCTCCGAAGGTTTCTCCGGCTCTGGAATTATAAAACTTTTGCTTAAAAAGGCTATTCGTTCTTGTATATATTTTTTTAGATAATCCACCCCACCCTTATAGGTAGGAAAAACGAATATTTCGCGGTAAACAGTAGTATTCAGAATTTTCCATTTTTGGAAATTCAACTGTTGAGAAGCCTGTAAAAGGGTCGAAGTTTCGTCAATATAACTAATTAAGGTATCGTAGAGTCCATCGTCAATTAATTTCAACCATTGTCGTTCTACTGCTTTCTGAAACCATTCATCTTTCCACATCTGCTCTATCCATGTACGTGGAGCATGTGCATAACTCCGCATCAGTTTTTGGGTAGCATCTCCCAGCCGGGAGTCATTATTGAAAGCAATATCATAATCCCATAAGGGACCGAAATAAATTTTAGGGTCTTCTCGTTTTTTATAGATATAAGTACTCCAAAAAGAATCCGAATTACCGGTCAATTCGCAGGCAATATACCAATTGACCAACGATGTGGTATCAACCAAGGCACGATAACCGGATGCGGGGTCTTTGTATGAAGAAGAAAATAATTTGTTTTCAAAATCACGAATATAGTTGGTAATGTATGTGCGTTGTTGCGAATTGATTTCATCATCTTTCGGATATTTTATGGTTACTTTCAACCCCCTGGGAGAAGAAAACCAGACCGGCTCAGAAGCGGCGAATCCGTCTATTTCGAGTAAATAACCACCGCTTATGAGTGGTAAGGTAGTGTTAAGGGTATCTAATTTTTCGACCGCTACACGCTTGTCAGCCACTTCCACCTGATCGGTCAGCATATAATTGCCCTGGTATTCGTTGTTGAGAATCAAATCGACAAATTGCACAGAGGGTGTAAATTCCAATCCGAGGACTTTACTGATTTTGAAAGCGACAGCGTTACGCATCAAGGTTTTATCGGCATAATTGGCCAATAATACCCAGTTTTTTTCTTTTGCCGGAAGACCAAATAAACTCGTTTTTTTATCTAATTTCAAACGATAGGTTTTTTTTGCCATATTCCAAGTAGAGTTTCCTCTGCCTCTTATTTCCGTTACCACATTCGTGATTTCATCGCTCGCAGTCGAACTTTTTATGGTTATTTTCCCCGACTGATAGACATCTTTGCTTGTTACCGCTTTCCCATTATCGGTAGTAATATAGAGCGTGGGAATGTTGCTACGTTGCGACTGCGCTTGAGCCTCCGTCAGCAGAAGCAAGCAGAATAAAATGACGATGGATGTAAACGTTTTTTTCATGCGCAAAAATTTAATAATTGAAAAAGAGGCTGTCTAAAAAATCTCTTTTCTTAGACAGCTCCTCAATCTGTGATGTTTATTTCTTAACGATTACCTTGATTACTTCATTTTCGGCTTTCACAAGATAAATACCTGCGCTTACCGGAATTGAGGTTTCGCCCGAAACAGTTGAACGATAAATCAATTGACCTGTTGCGTTATAAACCGAAACTGCGGTAGCTTCAGGAACAGATACGTTGATAGCATTCGGTTGCGCTGTTACAATCACTTTTTCTACCGATGTTTGTGCTAATCCGGTGGCTACAGTCGGAACAAACAAGGCTTCTGCGGCTTTGTAGTCGATTAAGTCCTGAGCGGTTGCAGCGTCGCCAAGGGCGGAAGCAGTGGATAATGCACCAGCAAAAGCATCATATACCGATCGAGCGTAATTTCCGTCTGAAGTACCAATTGTGGCTGCGTCCAACTTAGCTTGTCCTGCGGCTACGGCTTGGGCTAAGGCGGTAGGCATATCCACTAACTCAAAGATGAAATCGGTAGCAGCATTCAATACATTACTTTGGTTCGTAATCTTGTCGTTTGCATCCAACCGCCAATAATTAGAGCCTGAACTCCCTGCGCGTTGCACAGCATAAGCCGTTCCATTGTAATAGAGATTCATGGTGTTCCATGTTTGAAGATAGCCATTTAACTTATTTAAGCTGGGGAAGGTACCATTTTCTGTAATGTAGCGATTGTAATTGCTGCCACTATAGATATCCACATGTTTATTTACTATTTTATAGCGACCGCCATCAAGTGTGAATGTCCATATCTGTTCGTCCACAACACCCTCGTCGTAGAGCGCCTTAAATTGGGGAGTCTCGGTTTCGGTTACCGCTTTCATATTGGTCCAATAGACATCGGTACCGGCTTTCCTGATGAGATAATCACCCACCGCCAAGCCATTCTGTTGTACGTAGTAGGAAGCCAAAAAGTCGGAACGTGTTGTAGTAAGCGCAAGCGTTGCAGCAATAATTGCTCCTTCGGCGCTAGTATCAGGATTTGCCAAAATGTTGGCTGCACCTGCTAGCGCCGAAGCCAAAGCAGTATAACTTGCATAGCTGTATTTCCCCGGTACGTTGCCCGCACTTTCTGCCGCTACATCGGCAGGGTTAATGGTGGCGTAAAATGCATTTACCTCATCGTAAGCAGTTTGCAGCGCAGGAATGGCAGAAACGGCTTCAATGACCCAAAGATCAGGCCCGGCGCCTGTGATAATACTTCTCAGATTATTGTTGTCGGCATTTTTACAAAAGTAACGATTGGCTTGTATGGACACCGTTCCGCTAAAATTTTCCCCAGCCGCATATTTGGCATGGATTTTATAACCTGCCGAAACTCCTCCAGCAATGCTGTCTTCGATTCCGATAGCAAAATTATCCGGCCATTTCGATTCCATCGCTGTAACATAAGCATAGCCTTGGGCAGCAGTATTTCCGCCCGATTTTCTGAGGTAATTAGAGGACGAAACCTGTTGTACATGGAATGTACCCGGGGCTTTGTCCTGATTCGGACCAAGGACAATAGTGAATCGTTGTGATAACGAGCTCTCATCCTTTGCCGCCAGCACAGCCTGCTGATCGCTTGGCGCATCTAAGTATAAATTGTAAGTTAGATTTTTAAGTACGTATTGCCTCCCCACTTCAGGAGTAAACTCGGCTTGTACCATTACTGCAAACAATGTCCACAAGGCAACAATTGCCGTACTAAGTTTCAAAAAATAAATCTGCTTCATTGTGTTTAAAATTTAAAAATTATTAAAAAAACTACCTATCTAGTATCGGCAAAAACCAATTTGCCGGATTCGTCAATTTATTGTACAATTGCGAATTACGAATTCCTGTACGTTCAGCCACTTTTTCTGCCAAGAAACTCGGATCATCCCGATGTATCGCCATCCGCATCAGGTCGTAAAAGCGATTTCCTTCAAAGGCGGTTTCCAAGGCTAATTCCGTACAAATGAGGTCTTCTACGTAAAGAATGGAGTCTGATTTTGTTTCAAGTGTTGCAGGTAATACATATTGGGCATTGATATTCGTCTCTCCACTACCTCTGGAATGGATGCCAATATTCTGAGCAAACAATTCATTATTGAATTGCATATAGGGCTTTCGATCCTCCTTTTCATGATTAGGCAATTGTGCGTAAGAAGTGGGATTTAATCCCTGTTTTAATGCGGCAAAGGCAAAGGCGGGATAACCGGCACGGTTGGCGGCTTCGGCTAAGCGAAGATACAAAGCGCCCACACGATAGACTGTCGCCGAATTGGAACTAAATTTGTTGATAAATTCAAATTGACGCATAGTTCCACCATCATAATACCGCGTGGTTCTTAAGGCTGCTTGAAGTCTTAAATCGCCAGTAGTATAAGTGGGTATCGTTCCATACGCATAACGCTGTGCTTCAGATATTCTTCTAATTCCTTCGGACGGAACAATTTGCGGAGTAACAGAAGTAAAAAGCGCATACAAATTAATGGATTCATCCGATTCGGGTAGCGGAATTAAAGTAATTAACTCAAATAAGTTATTTACATCATCAAATATCGAACTCCAACTATTACTGGTATTTTTGAAAGAAGTATTTGTATATTTCACCGAAAAATTCTGCGCTATATAATTACGCTGCGCAATGAGTTCATAATAATAAGTTGCCGACCGGTCAAAATCGCCTTCCTTCCCCCTCCAAAGATACAAATCGCCCAGCGCCATCTTTATCGGGAAAAATAAAGAAGAAGATGCATAACCGTATATGTTGCCATAGTTGGGCGTACCGTAGTTTCTCAACGGTTCGAGATCGGCAATAAGCGCATCGGTCATTTGCTCCAGATTATACAGGGGGAACTTTTTCTCGGTATCTGTTACCGATACAAGCGGCTCGGTATAATAAGGAACTTCCTTAAAGTTGAGCGCCAATTGCAGATAAACCCATGCACGAATCGTCTTGACTGTGGCATATTCGTTGAGCATTACCGGCCGCCGGGAGACTCTGATTGTCGTGTCCAAATTTGCCAGAAAATAATTACAATTATTGATGATATTGTAATAATTCCGAATGTTTAAGTAAGGGTTATCGTCTTTGACATTGAAATTGGCTAAATCGCGTAAACCCACTTCGGTATATTCTGTTACATCCACCAAATCGGCACGCATTTCGCCCAACACTACATATTGATCTACCACAGTTTGTACTTTTCTTAAAATACCCAGTACGGAATAGAGCGAATCATTAGCCGAACTAAGCGTATGTTCGTCTTCAAACATTAGGCGATCCGAATCGGTATCCATCATATCTTCGCAGGAACTCATCAAACAAATTCCGGCAAACAATGAAAGCATGATTATAATTGATTTCTTTTTCATAACATTTTTATTTACAAATTAATTTTTACACCCAAATGCATACTGCGGCTTTGTGGCAACAGTCCTCTGTCTATGCCCTGATACAATACGCCATTGCCAATAGAAAATTCAGGGTCGCTTCCCAAATATTTGGTTAATGTGAGCAAATTATTGGCGGAAGCCCAAACCGTAATTCCTTGTAACCAAGTGAACGTTAGCGGCAGGTTATAGGAAAGGGTTACATTTTTGAGACGAATATAAGAGCCATCTTCAATCCAACGATCGGAGAAGCGGCTGTTGCCCGTCGGGTCTAAATATTCGGCACGAGGAATAGCCGTATGCTGTCCTTCATTCGTCCAACGATTTTGCAAAGCCGTAGTCTGATTATAAAGCATACTGCCTGCTTCCAACTGAGAACGAAGGTAGTTATAGACCTCATTTCCTTGCGAATAGTTGAAGATTACATCTAAATTGAAACGATTATAAGCTAATTTGGTATAGATATTTCCGTAAAAATCGGGGTTCGGGTCTCCGATAACAACTTTGTCCTTCTCGTTGATAATGTTATCCGAATTATCTGTATTCACAAAGCGCATATCGCCGGCTTTAAAGATTTGTTCCGATCCGGTGGAACTTAGTTGAACGAGGTTTGCTCTTGCGGCTTCTTCGGCTGTTGCAAAAACGCCATCGGTTTTATATCCGTAGAATACGTCGGCAGGTTGTCCTATTCTTGTCAATATCTCTGCTCCAGAGATAGAGGTTGTATAGGATTTGCTATCCGGCAAGGAAGTGATTTTGTTTTTGTAGTGAGCTACGCTTGCCCCCACTTCCCATTTGAAACTTTGAGTATTCACCACCTTGGCATGGAGAGCAATTTCGTATCCGGTGTTTTCCAAAGCGCCTTCATTACTCCAGTAATTTTCCAATCCCGATACATAGTTGAACTGTTTTAAGGTTAGTAGATTATCGGTTTCACTTTTGTAGAGGTTTGCCTCCAGAGCAATTCTGTTGTCGAACAGGCTCATTTCCAGTCCAACATTATACCGTTTGGTTGTTTCCCATTGAATAGAAGGATTTTTGATGTTTGCCAGCTCCAATCCAATGGCTCTATCCATGTATTTGAGCGCCGTAAAGTAGGTTTTAGACGCATAATTGTCTATGTCGTCGTTGCCCGACACATCCATTCCGGCAGACAATTTCAAGGAATTAACAAATGATACCGGTTGGAAGAATGATTCGGACGAGATTAACCAAGCTGCCTGAATAGAAGGAAATACTCCCCACGACATACCAAAAGCCTTAAATCCCGATTCAATTTCTTTTCCGAAGCGAGAGGAGGTTTCTGTTGAGGCAGATCCTTGCAAAAAGTATTTTCCTTTGTAATTATAATCGGCATAGAGATAATAACTCATTGATTTCCATGTATCATCGTATCCGCCGGTTGTCCGAAAACTCAAACCGGAAACAATATCTACCATTTTGTCGTTACCGGTATTGTGTCCCGACAGGTAGTTTGAAGCGTAACTATCGGTCATATACCGAAATCCTCCTAGCGCTTTCAGGTTATGCGCTTGCAGTTGTTTTGTCCATTCGATGCGGGTATCGCTAAAGATGGAATTTTGTCTGGAGAACAAGGATTTTACCTGATTTCTTGAAGTCCCCAATCCCGGCAAATAAGAAGGCACTACCCCTGCCATTGGGCGGAAATAATTTTCGTCCAAGCGGTTTAACGAATAACTGAACTTGGTACTGGCCAACAAATCGTCCGTAAATTTGAATTGCGGTGTAATAGCTACGTTGAATATCGAATATTCATCTTCGCCTACGCCATTGCTTAAAATAGCCAATGGGTTGGATAAATTGAACAAATCGTAATCTTCCAATTTTCTGGTTATACTACCCTCATTGGCAAATTGATGCGGATTCAGAATCGGGGCTTTGATTAAGGACAAGTAGCCCGGCGATGCAGGAGATGATGAAGTGGAGCTTTCGGTTGCACCATCATCGCGTAAGTTCCGGGTCGATTGCGAGTAGGAAATATCGAATTTAGTCGTGAGTTTTTTCCCGAAAGTGATGTCGGTGTTGAATCGAGTATTAAACCGATTGAAATCATTTTCTTTAAGAGCGCTCTCGCTGGTCAAATAGCCCAATGAAAGATTATAGACTGCAACGGCATCCCCTCCTTGCACACCCACACTGTAATTCTGGGTAAATGCTTCACGGTAAACTTGGTCTTTCCAATTCGTATTATTGTGGTATCTGTTGTAGTAAATAAAATTGGGATTGTCATTCATATAGGGTGGAGCGCTATACGTATTAGGCATTAAATCGGTTGCATACACACGAAACTGACTGGCATCCATCATTGACGGCATTTTGGGTTGAGCCGTAAATCCGCCGGAAAGGGAGGCATCTATGCGAGTGGCAAGGCTTCTCCCCCGTTTCGTTTCAATAACAATTACGCCGTTTCCAGCTTTGGCGCCATAGATGGCGGTGGCATTTTTTAGTACGGTTACCTTCGCTATATCGTTTACATCAATACCCGACAAAATATTATTACTGAAGCCATCGTGAAGAGAAGCCTGTTCTCTTTGTATATCCAAAATAACACCGTCGAGTACGATAAGGGGTTGAGCATTCGCATTCAGCGAATTGAGGCCATGAATAAACATGGCTGCACCCATTGCCGGAGTTCCCGACCGGGTAATGCTACGCACATCCTTGCCTAGTTTGGCTTGAATTTCGTCATCAATACTTAAAGCCGTACTATTTCTAAAATCGTCTGCTTTTCCAACAGGCGTAATTTCGATAGTTTCGGGATAATCCTGTTTGAAAACGGCAGAGTACATATTGACTTTTATGCCTTGTTTTTGATTCTGTAAAGGCAACAATATCCGGTTATATCCAGGTGCATTTACCTGAAGCATATTTACAAAAGCAGGAATTTTGATGGTAAAATCGCCCTGCTCATTACTCATAGCCGAATACATTGGATTGTTGTAGGCTTCAATGCGCGTACCGGCAAGAGTTTGCTTGGTAGCAGCATCAAATATTTTTCCTGTTACTTCTATTTCCTGAGCAAACACAGCAGGTGCACTGAGCAGAAAAAAGAGAAAGATACTTTTAATTAGTTTATTTTTCATCGTATTTATATTTTAGTGAACAGGTTCAAGAATTAGACAGTCAATAAGCATATTGCGGGTATAAGTGGTAGTTTCTGTTCGTCCAACATTGCAGATAACTTTGAATGTTACATTACTTATCCCCTCCAAGCCATAGTTTGCCACCGGAAATGCGAAGTTGCTACCAACTAACACCGTATCTAATTTCTCTGGATTGGTGACAAATGTGGCATTCCCAAAATTGTTAGTAGTGGAAATACCGCTACTATTTGGATAGTTCAGTGTGAAATTAACTTTACACGGTTTCAAATTCTGAGCATTCGGATTGGCAACGGTGGCGGGTGCAAATACACAATAGATATTATACTTCGCCGATAAATTCTGTTTTATGGGGAATTGGATGGTAGGATTTGAGTTTGCTCCCGTAGGGATTACCTCGATATACCTTCCGCCGGAAATACCGCTAATCGTACTTTCATAAGCGCTTCGGGAATAGATGTTACACAGTGTTTGTTCGCGCTCCGTAGGATCTTCCGCCTCTATGAGCAGCTGACGGTGCCAAGAATCTTCCGCTTTATATTTTAGCAAATCTGTTATATATATTTTACCGTTACTTGCCTCTATTTTTTCGGCTCCGTCAAACAGGTATTGCGGTTGGTAAAACGTATGCCGGGTGGTTGTAATAAGCGAGTCTGCCGGCGATTCCTGAAGGTTATTATTAAAACACAAATCATTGATTATAGCCGATTTGGTGTAATTATTTTGATAAGACTCCCTGTTTGTAACCCTGTTGGAATAAACAAAATAATTTTTCACGCGGTTGTAAGCTTCTATCCATGCCGTATTACTCGGAACTATCATGGTGTAGGTGCTATCTTCTGCATTCAGATAACCCAAGCGGCTCAATAGGGCATTCGCATTGATGAAAGCCGAGTCGAGATAAACAATTTCGCCATTTACGATGTCGCCTTGAATACTCAGCGCCGGAACGAAAACGAGCGTATCAAAAGAGTGAATATACTTACTGATAGAATCTAAACGGACGTCTTTTGACAAATATTCCCAAATATTGCTGAAGTAGGCAGCCTTAGAGGTAATGATGTGCAGAATACCATTTAGAGCAAGGATGTTGGGCGACTTTATCACTATATCGTCAAACGCCGAAGCGCCGGAAGCATTTTCAAAATTAATCACTTTCCCATTCAGCATCGTGATATTTTTCAGCATTTCTCCCGAGGCGGTAATTGATTTTCGGGCAATATGATTGTTGATAAACTCCTTGATAATTGCCTCTTCATCCATGTTGCTACAGTCGAAAGCGCCGTTTACAGGCGCCCAAACGGTATAAGTTTGACTTTCGGAAAGCGCTTTGTCGTAGCCTGCCTGTTTGAGTATAGCCGCAAAATCGCTCAATTCCGGATTGGAATTGATGTTATCCCACAATGTCTTATCGGTAACAACCGCCGGGTCGGCATCATAATGCTTGTCCCATTCTTCGCTACAGGAATAAGCCACCAATAAAGTTGTAAGCAATAGCAAGCCTGTCTTCAGCCTATTTATATATTTTCTATTCATAAATTTTTAATTTAAAATTGTTTCACTACTTCGTCCTGTGATTCTAATGTCTATTCTCGCCTTCCGGACTGCCATATACGCTTTTAGGAACTATTTCCAAATAATCGAACATAAATTGAGCGAGGTTGTCGTCTAATACGGATTTGAACCGGAGGTAGTGGGTTTCGTCGTTTTTGATGTCGAAAGTTCCGATGATACGCCGCAAGACATCGCTATTGCCGCGTCCGATGAACTCCACGCCGCCTTCAGTTTTGAAAAAAGTATCAGGACCCTTCATATAGCCGCGATTACGCATCATCTTGTCCGTTTCAATTCCTACCGATTCATCCGTAGGACTATCGGCTACCCAACCTATTTTTGCATTTGTTCCTATTAAACGAAGGTCTAAAGGAATACCCACCGGTTTAGAGTCTCTTGCCCCGGTAATTTCATTTTCCGAGATATAATAAAACTGTGCCATTCCACGTTTGGGATTAGCGGTATAAGCAAAGCGAATTTCATAAGTGCCTTCCGGAACCGGTGGTAACTTTATGGTAAAATCGTATTGCCCGGTCGCCATCATTTCATCTCCCTGATAATTACACCAATTGGGATGCGGGTCTAAGTAATAGAAATTGGTTTCGTTACTAAACTCCAAGTTATCGAAGTATCCCTGCGGAAAACAAATGAGTTTATTTACTTGACGAACGCCGTTAGTCATTAATTCGGGAAGCAAGCCGGAGGCATCGAAACGTAAGCGGTCGTTCAATACCACATCGCGTACGCTCTCGTCATATACCAAAAGATCTTCAATACAATGGTATGTTCCGTTAATTGCATTTTGGTCATACCTTGTTTCTTCCTGTGATAGAATCTTGATGCCTTTCAGATAAGCGTCAATCCGGTCAATCCGCCGGTTTATTCTCAATCCGTCCACTCCGTCCATTACTTTCACTAAAGTGTGTGGAAGCATGGTTTCGGTAAACTCGTAATGGTCAATATTGAGTATCGAATTGTAAGTATATACAAATGTATTGTAATAAATAGTTTTATTAATTAGGTGATAAGAGACAAAACGATTCAGGCTGTTTCGCCTGTCGGTAGGATCGGTAATGCTTGCATCTTGCGGATACATCCGGTCATAGACTTTTTTTGCGTAGGCTGTTAATCCTGCCAAATCGGTAATGTGTGCCGAAGAATTGGCCAAGATCGTATTGCTTTCTACAAACACGGTATAACCGAATTTCCGTTTTTCGGGGCTATCGGCATGTCCATTTCCATTGTGATCCTTAAAGTCCATTACCTGCACGTAGGTTTCATCCAATACTTTTCGCAAGGAATCTGCCATGCCTGTCAACACCAATGCTTCGCTAAAAATAGACAAATCGGGGTTGGATGCAATCAAGTCGGGAATCTGGGCATTTGAAGGGCTTAGTACCTGATTAATCGTGTGTACTACGCCATTTTCCACCTCTTCGTCTTTCAGTATAATTTTCGAATCCTCGTTGATGACCACTTGAAGGTTTCCACTACTATCGGTTGTAAATGAAACCATCAGATACCGATCGCCCATATTGGGTTTAGGAATAGCTCCTGTAGCCAAATCGGTTGTTAGATATTTGTTTGAAATCAGGTGGTTGTAGGCAATAGTTGTTGCTTCTTCTTTTGTTACATCGTCAATATTTGCTATCCCTTTGGAGGATAAATACGTTTGCATGGCAGTATTGGTTGGTGCAAAACAAGTATAGGAGCCATACGTATTAAGCAAACCTCTCATCTCTGCTTTTTCGAGGATGACCAGAAAATCGCTGTAAGTTTCTTTGCGATTTTCTAAATAGCCGGACAACATTTCGCCTGTAAATGTGTAAAAATTATCTTCCGCATCATCCTCAACACATCCGGTAAGGAGTAGAAAGGAGCAGAAGAATATCCCTATAAAATAATATTTTACTGTTTTCATTTTTGTAGTTTTTTAATTAGAGGATGAGCCTGTTAAATAAGCCGGATTTTGTTTTAATGCCGGATTTATTTTCAATTCATCTTGGTTGATGGGGAAATAAAGAGCGTCGAGTGATGAAATTTTACTTCGGATGGCGTTCTGATTTTCCGTGTATTTAGAGACCACTTTATCCAGCAGGCGTGTGTTATTTCCTTCACGACGCGCTAAGCGCAGTAGATCGAACCAACGTTTTCCTTCAAAAATCAATTCTCTTTGGCGTTCCAACAAAACCAGATCTTCCATATCACGTACCGTATTATAGGAGGAATATACGAGCGTGTCGTTGCCAATGGTCGGATTTGAGCGATTGTGAACGGCGGAAACCAATTCAAACGCGCCTTTTAAATTATCCTCGCTCTGGCCTACTTGCACCAATGCCTCCGCTTTCATCAACATAACATCTGTTAACCGATACAATATCCAATTTGCAGTAGTATTGCGATAATTATAAGAAGAGTTATTTGCCGCATTGGTAGAGCGTGCCGTTACCGCATATTTAGCGATGGGATAAACGCCGGTTGCTGTTATAGTCGGATTTGTGTTTGTAAAATCTTTGACGCGATTATCCGTTTTCGGATACAGGCTACCTGTCTCCGTTGCAAAAAGCGGAGCGCTGAGTTTTCCAATAGGATTATCCTGATTACCATAATATCCATCAATCATACTGTTGGTTTTGGTAGTCTGCGTAAATTGCAATTCAAAAATGCTTTCGATGGAATTGCCATTGCCAAATATCTGCGTATAGGCATACGAACTACTGTATATATTTTCTGCCTCCAAGAGGGGATATTTACCTTCTTTTCCCTCTTCCCAAAAGTTACTTTCTTCTGCTTCCAGTCGTTTACTCTCAATTACGGCATCACAATAGTCTATGCACTGTTGATAGTCTTGATTCCACAGATAAACATCCGCCAATAATGCTCTGACCACGTCTTTAGTTACGCGACCTTTATCATACACTGTTTTGTTGTATGTTTTTAGCGCTGATTTTTCCGCTTCAAGAAGATCTTCAATGATTCGGTTGATGATTACAGACTCGGGCGACTTGGGAATCTTATAATTTTGCTCATCACTTTGAGCCGCTTCCAGTGTCAAAGGCGCTTCATGAAAAGCGCGGATCAAATAAAAATAACAAAGAGCGCGGAGCGTTAATACCTCGGCTTTAATAGCGCCCAGTTCCGCCGGTTTGAAATTCGGATCTTTTTCTTGTACGGAAGGTGCATACAATAATACTGTATTACAATAATTGATTACCGTATAAAAATTATTCCATTTGCTAAAAGAATTCGTTGGCAATAAATTAGCGTCTAATATATCCAACTCGTCTTTACCTAAACTTTTTCCTGCAATAAGGTTATCTGAACGAAGCTCGCCCCAAATCAATACTTTTTTCATAAAATCGTCTTCGAGCATCGCTCTGTAACAGGTGGCAACAACCGATTCAACATCCGATTTGTCTTCCCAATAATTTTCGAGTACAATATCACTTTGCGGTAAAATGGTCAGAAAATCATCACAGGACGACAAGCCCAGTATCATAATCATACTTGGGAGTAGTAATGTTTTCTTTAATCTATTTCTCATAATATCTTTATTTTAGAATCAAAAACTAATATTAATATTTGCCGTATAAGATTTGGCGCGAGGGGTTTGCGCATTATCTCTACTGATGCCAAAACCGCCATAACCCACTTCAGGATCTACTCCGGTATATTTGGTTAGGCAAAACAGGTTATCAGCGGTTACACTGATGGTCAGTCCTGCCAAGGCATATTTCTTCAATAGTTTTGGAGGAACGTTGTACGACAACTGTACATATTTCATTCGGAGAAATGAACCGTCTTCTACGAAACGGTCGCTCGGTAACCAGTTATATCCAACGTTATAGAGTGCACGAGGAATCTCGGTAATATCTCCATCTTTTCGCCATCGCCAGTTCACGGCAATACTTTGATTGTTGTTTGTGTACATATTCTCGGCATTCATCCGGGCTTCATTAACAATATCATTACCATACCTGAAGTTAAAGAAAACGTTCAGCATAAGTTGTTTATAATAAAACTTGGCGCCAAATCCGCCGTTGAGCAATGGATTTGAATTGCCTAAATACACAATATCCAACTCATTGATATTGCCATCGTTATTAATATCCTCATAGATGGCATCCCCTCCCTTAAACTGGTAGGCAGCCGACTGTCCGTAAGCAAAATACATGGGTCGGACATTGCCTTTGTTGTCAAAAACGACCCTTCCATTTACGTCTCGAGCCACAGGAGCATTTTCTTGTTCGCCGACAATGTAATCATTGTATTGATATACGCCCTTGTATCGAAATCCATAAATGGATCCGTAGGGATTTTGCAATTGAACACGGGTAAGATATTCTCCGTTTCTATACGTGAAATCGCTGTTCAGACTGGCTAATACAGTCGGCTCCATATCTATGATAGTATTTACATTATTCCCCAAGTTGAAATTAAAGCTCATGGCAAAAGCGCCCGATTTTACAATTCGTCCGGTATTTACAGCCAAATCCCATCCTTTATTATTCATTGTACCTACATTTTTCCATTTCATAGCGTCAAATCCTGAGGAACTTGGCATTTTCCGGTCTTTCATCAGCAAATCTTTGGTAATTTTATCGTAATAATTAAAATCAATAGTTAGCATATCATTCCACAAACCAATGTCTGCGCCGATGTTTTTAGAGGTTGTTTTTTCCCATCTTAAATCGGTTAAGCGTACATTATTGGGTTTAATGCCGGGCATATCTATATAGGCGCTATTGGTACCATAGCGGCTAAAGTGCAAATATTCATCGCCCGGAGGATTTCCTACCGTCCCCCAACTTGGGCGGATAGAGAGCATACTTAACCACTTTTGGGTAGATGCCATAAACGGCTCGTCAATAAGATTCCAGCGTAAAGAAACCGCTGGGAAGTTACCCCATTTACGGTTACTTCCGTATTTGGTACTTCCATCGCGACGTAATGAGAAATCTACGATGTACTTCGATTTATAGGAATAATGACCTGAGTACAAAATGCCGATAGAACGTCCATGCCCTTTACCGGTTGAGTATGCATCCAAATAGCCATCCACCGTGGGGCTTGTAATGCTCCCCGAAGGTAATCCGGAAGAAATGGCTTTCTGGTTACGTGAGGTACTGTTCTGAACTTCCAAACGTCCCAGCATGGTAAGGTAATGATCTTCATTGGATAGTTTGGGTCTCCAATTTAGGGTGTGCCTGGTGGTAATTCCCAAGCTTCGGTTATCTTCCAGTTCGGCTTTGTTCACATTTCCATCTGTCCAATTGGCGGTGGTCAAATCTTTGGGTCGAAATCTGGATATATTGTTGTTATTGATTCCAAAAGCGACATCGCCTTCATATCTTAACACAAAACCGTCTCCCGCACTCAAAAGATCATATCGCAGCTTGAAATACGGATCGATACGGTAATTTTTTTCTCTGCTTTGCGCAAGCATAGCAATGGCGACCGGATTTCCCAAACCTCTTTGATCTCCAAGTTCCGGAGAACTATTTTGCAACATCTGGTAATACGTATCCGTGTTATTTCCGAATTCATCTTGTTGATAGACGCTCTGATTTGGCATCTTTTTATAAGCAATACCCAGGATATTATCATAATTCTTTCGATTGTCGGTATAGGTTAATGCAAAATTAGATGTAAACAGAATCTTGTCGGACACGTAATAATCGAGCGCCAAACGAGTAGAAAAACGGTCTAAAAACTGCCCGATAACCGAACCGGTCTGGTTGTCATAACCACCCGAAACGCGGAACAATGCTTTTTCTCCTCCGCCCGCAATAGAAATATAATGGCTGTGTGTTCGACCATAATCTTGGACTTCCTTCACCCAATCGGTATTATTATTGAAGTTTTGATATTCGGAGAATGTCGGGTCATAATTTAATTCCCTGATATTGGATGCAGCATTGCTTTGCCGTGGGTTAAAATAAGACTCCTTCAATAACATAGTATAATCATCTCCATTCAGCATATTCAGTCCTTTAGGCTGGTATGCACCGGAGAAACGATACGAGTATTGCAGGGAAGTTTTCCCTCTAGCTCCACGCCGGGTCTTGATATATAATACGCCGTTGGCGCCTCTGGAGCCCCAAATAGCTGTTGCGGCAGCATCTTTCAAAACGGTAATACTCTCAATATCATCCGGGTTAATGGTTAGTAATTGTGCAAACTGTTCCTCGTTGGCATTCGTAAAGTCAAAGCCTTCGCTGTAAGGTGTTTCAAAAATCACATCATTTACCACAATCAACGGCTCGGTATTGGCATTGATAGAAGTTACACCACGCATACGCATACGGGAGCCACTTCCCACGTTACCCGAAATAGACACAATATCCAACCCTGAGACCTGCCCCTGTAAGGCGTCATCAATAGAAATAAAAGAAAGTCCTTTAAATTGATCCGCATTAATAAACTGTCGGGACATGGAAATTTCTCTATCGGGTATAACCAATCCGCTGGTAGAGACACGTGTCTTTGACGTTACCACAACTTCCTGTAAAACATTATCTTCTATCAGTTTAATATTAAAAGTTCGTTTTTGTCCTATTTCCAGCGTTTGTTTTTGAAACCCCATATAAGAAACTTGCAGTTTATTCTTGGAATTTATTATGCGCATCGAAAAATTTCCATTTATATCCGTAACAGATGCCGACACAAAACGATTGTTATTATCCAACTCAAGCACATTTGCCGCTATCACCGGACCATCTACCTCACAATAAACATTTCCGCTAATTAAGATACCTTGTTGTTCCTGCTGTGCAAACACACTATTCAGGCAGCAAAACAGAGACAACAATAGATAATTAAATTTTATTTTCATAAGTATTTCATTTAAATTGATCTTTTTCGTAATATAACACATCATCAATCTGGTGGATAACGGCAAAAGCGGATGTTTCAATTGCAGTCGCTTTTTTAGGATCATTCGAATTGAATTTATAATCGCGGGCCATGATATTATATAAACCGCCACCGGTTATCACGTTTCTTGTATTTCCTGCACCATCTATCACTTTCATATTATTTTCGGAACTACTTACAGTTAGCGTGTAGAATCGCTTGGATTGCTCGTTCAAAGCGGCTGTTTCATACGCTTTTGCCGCAAGCGAACTTCCATCAATATACAGCGAGTTGTCTTGGAAATGATAGCGTAAGAAACGAACTAATTTTTCGGTCATCGCCTTGCGGACTTCCGCGTCTCCTTGTGCTTTTATTTGCTCCCAAGTAGGTAAGCCATTCGCAATAGCGCGTTGCACGGCTTCGTTAGTAGGTACATAAATCGTATAATGATAGGTACTGAAGAATTTCACATTGTAATCCATCCCCACATTTGATTTATCCAGATAGAATATATCGTATAATTCGTGTTCGGCATATGTTGCTTCGTCGTTTCCTTCCAGCAAAGCAAAAAATTCGCTGAATGAATCACGACAAAAGTCTGTGCCGAATGTGTTATAGACCGATTTTGTTGGCGCCAATACGGGTGCATTCATGATATAAGCCTTGCCATTGCCTTCTACCGTTTGGTCGTAGATAGTTTCAACGCGGGCAGACTGATTATTATCAATCTGGAAACCGCTACTGATCTGCATATTTGTACCTTTTCCCGACACTTTGATGGTTCCCCCGTTTTTTGCCCGGTAATAGGATTTCCCATCTTCGATGTTACCCACAATGATATGGTAATCCAACAGGTCGTCTAAGCGATCTCTTACTTCCGCTATCGTTGCCACCCGTATAGAATCGCCGATTGCTCCTGTTGCTATGTTATAAGCGCTGACTTTTGCTGTAACCGTATTTTTCCCGGCATCATATTTGAACTCAAACACTTCCGGTTGGTCTTTGGCAAAGGAAACAGGGTCGTAATAGTATTTTAAAGCATCGTCCGTAGGAATCAGGAAACTGTAGTAACTATCCATAGACAACAGGTAAGCATAATATTCCAAATCTTTGATAGCCCAGTTGAAAATACGCATATTTTCGCTGATGAGCGCCGGCGCCGACACCGCCACATAAGATGCCGGAGGATAAATTTTATTGGTTATATACACTACTCCGTTGGCGGTTAAATAGGTTTTAATAATATCCTCTTTTTTAACTCCCATCGGATCTTTTGCATCATTCATAATTTCGTCAAACTTACTTGGAACAGAATTGACAAAAGAAGACTTGAGGTGATTATTAAGCAAGTCGTCCAACACGTCCGCCGGTATATTTTCCCATTTTCCATCGTACCGGTCGTACAAAAATCGGCCACTTCCTTCTTTAAAATAGGTATTGATAGTATTGTTGTCCGGCACAAACATAGCAGCCATATCCATTTCGGAGGAGGAGGTTGCGTTGTAGGTATAGGTATTCCATCCCGGGTCGAATGACAAATAGCCCGCCAATAGATTGCCTTGTGGATCTCTGATGCGAGCGCCGGATCCGCTTCGTTCGGAAAAATATCCTTTTACAAAAATAGAATCGTTGGTTCCATACAGGCGATTATATTCATTGGTCATCGCATTGGAATAGTACGGGGCGCTAAACCGTTCGAGCAGACTGCTAAAAACCGTTGTTTCGGGAATGGTACGTATGACTTCCGCCATATTGGAGGGAGGAATCAATACATCTTCCAATTGATGAATGTAACCGTTTTTGCAGGTAATATTTTGTTTAATAACTTTTATCTCATAAATATAAGCGTCATTTTTTTCTCTTTTCTTTCCATTAAACAAGATAGAAAAGTCTTCATCGGTAATGTTTTTAAACGCCATTTGTTTCTCTAATAAATGAAGCATAGGAACAGGATGATCGTCTTTCATCAGTAAAAGCCCATTCTCCCTGTAATTATTCCAGTAAGCGGTAGGCGGTATATTTCTGCCGAATTCAAACGGTACCGAATCAAGCGCCGAAAGAGCCGTTGCGCGGCGCAAGGCTTGTCCAACAATAGGGCCTTCCGTACTGGATAGCATATCAATCAGATAAGCATTGTTGATCATGCTTGAGTTAAGTATCAACTTCATTTGCGCCTTGGTCAAATCTTCGAAGCGCGTAACTCCCCAAGGGTTTCTATTTTGAAAGAAACGGTTGAAGGCCTCATCATCAGCAACAAACAGGGTTTTGCTACCTGTTTTGGATAGCACCTCCGTGTACTCTAAAGCATCTATCATGCGAACATAATAGGTGAAATTTCCTGTTTGATCAAGGTACTGATAGATACTTTCCCCCAACCAATCCGGACTTTCATTGTCGAAGATATATTCATCTTTGCACGATGAGAATATTCCGCAAATAAGGAGTAAACATCCGCTTAGCCAAATTAAACACTTGTTTTTCATAAGCTTTATTAAATTAAAGTAATAAAATCAATATACATATTTCGATAGCGATTTTTTAAGCTCTATCGTTGTTTTATTCAGTTCATATTCTACACAACGGTGGGTTATCGACAGTTCATCGGCCATTTCTTGATATGTTTTTCCATACATCCGTATTCCCAAAAAAATCTTTCTCGATTTTTCCGGCAACTGTTTCAATTTAGCATGCAATATGACTTTGATTTCGGTGTCAAATAATTTATTTTCTCCGGTTGGAGATAACTGCTCGAAAGGCAACTGTTCGAAAATCTTCGTCCGCACCTGTTCTCTACGGCGATAGTCCATGCACTTGTTGCGGATTATGGATATAAAAAGGTAGTGAATGCTTTTGTTGGAATCAATCTGGTCTTTCATCTCAAGAAGTTTCAATATAGATTCGGAGGCTATATCTTGAGCCAATTCGCCATCGCCAACCAACGAAGCAGCATACCGCTTTGCTTTATTGTAGTTCTCTCTATAAAAATTACCCATGTAATCTTCTGTGTTTCTCATGTGTATCTTTTTACTTTTTATTATCACAAATTTAGTATGCAGAACACAAAAAGAGTATCACGATTAGTTGTAAAAGCCGATACAAAATGTTGTATTTTTCTTGTTTTTTTATTGCAAAAAAGCAGATACAACTATTTGTACCCGCTTTTGCAACATTTTGTCCTCACAGTGCAACGAGTTATTTCAGTATCTTAAATGATTGTTTGCCGTCTTTGGTTGATAAAATACCAATATAGGCTCCCGAAGGTAAACCTTTTACATCCAATTGGTTTTCGCCTTCGATGCAATTGAGTGTCTTTAAGAGGCTACCATTAATTGAGAATAGCAGGAATAAGGTGTTTTCGGTAGTCTTGATGGTTAAATATTCTTTGGTGGATGTCAGACATAAATAATTATCCGCATCAAGTATTCTTTTATCTATTCCTATGCTCGTTACAACAGTCAATGTTCGCACAACCGGTTGAGCGGCGGCATAATTTATTTCTCCATCTTGCGAAGCGGTAATCTCGGCTGTTCCTGCGTCTGTTATTTTTATTTTCCCGTCAACAATTCTTGCCACCCTCGCATTGGAACTGGCATAAGCGATTTTCAAACCGGAAGAGGAAATGGCGCCCGGGTCAAAATCTGCATCGTTGGTATTCTTTTCAGGAAAGGGCTCAAAAGTTATCGTTTGGTTGCCCATATTCTTCAGTTGCGCTATTTGTTCCGCATTCAACGCTTGATTATAGATGCGAAATTCATCTACAATACCTTTCAAATAAGGATCGGAATATTGTGATTTTCCGATATAATTCTGATTTGTACTGGGTAACATGGACGGATTAATGGTTATCGTACTATTCGTACCTTCCAATATTCCGTTCACATACAATTTAGCCACGCCAATAGCGCTGGCATCGTTCCAATCGAGAGTAACAGCTATATGCACCCATTGATTGAGCGGCAGTGTAGTCGTGCCATCAACGGTTTGTTCCGATGCTCCGTTTTTAATGGCAAAACGAAGGGCGCCGGAACTGTTTTTCGCAGATAAAAACAGATAATATGATTCTCCTGTCCCGAAGTCAAAAAGGCGAGTCCACGTTCCGGCGGTATTCAGGTTTACCCACAACGATACAGTGAAAGACTTTACGGTCGTTAATAAACCGGCAGGAAGACTTGCGTAAGCATTCGAACTGCCGTCGAATTGAAGACCGTTATTAAATTTTCCGGCTACCCACGCGGTTCCGGAAGCCAAGGTTGCCAGTCTTTTATTCCAAATATCGGTTGCCGTTTTTCCGGTAGTTTCATCCAGGGGGTAGTAGCGAAATTTACCATCGCTTGGGTTAGCGGCTACTTCGTTAGCAGGCTCGCTTTCGCCAAGAATATTTACGGCAGTAACCACATAATAATAGGTTTGGTTATTTTCTACGGTAGCATCTATGTAATTAGCCACAGGTGATGTGCCGATAGTGGAGTAAGGCCCTCCCGATACATCGGAGCGTTTGATGTTATAGATGGTGGTCAATTCTTCGGTTGCATTCCAGACCAATGCCACCTGAAAGTTACCGTTAGTCGCATTCAGATTGCCGGGTGCAGGTGGTACAGTTAAGGCTAAAGTTTTAGCATTGACCTTTTCGGAGTTGGCGCTTTCGCCTTTTGCATTCATTGCTTTTAGTATATAGAAATAATCGGTGTTTATTTCCAAGCCTGAATCTTCGTAGTTTGTAGCCGTAATTCCGTTGGCGATGGTTGTGTATTCTCCATTCTCTGTCGGTGAGCGTTTCAGGATATATCCCGAAGCGCCGGAAGAGGCAGTCCACGACAATTTGATTCGACTGCTGTTCATAGCTTGGGCCGAAACATTGGCAGGGGCAGCCGGAGCATCGCCTCCCCCTTCAACAGATACATTATCAAAGACACAGGTAGAAGTAGGAGTTCCACCGATAAATATGCCGACATAGCAGCTATTTCCCATCGCAACAGTACGCGAACTGACAGCATACCAGTTCGTCCCGTTACCGGATTCATAAACAGTAAAGGTATTTCCTTCCCGCTTAATCCGAAACCAAACCGGCGCTTTGGAAAATTGATTACCATTGCTCCATGTCGGGTTACTTCCTTGGTTGATTCGTGTAGCCGATGCTGCAAACCGAGGGTCGCCTCTACCCATGGTCATGGCGACCATTTTTGAAGTAGGATCGATTGTCTCCCTAAGCATCACGCCTTGCCGAGGCTCCCTACCTAAATTAAACAAACGTGCCGTGATGGTTACATCGCCGCTCACAGCTGTATATACATAACGAATCTTATCCGAAGCTCCATCAATTCCGGTACCGGTACTGTTTAGAATATAACTGTTGTTTGCATAAATTGCACTACCGTCGGCATCGTTTCCGCCAATTTCTTTCGACAACCAGCCGACAGGCAGGTCGGACGTTCCGGCAGTGAACATCGTATTTGCTGCTGCAGATTCTGCCCCTCTTCCCGATTGATTGATAGCAGAAACTGTATAATAATACGTTCTATTATTGGGCAAATCGGCAACACTCCAATCGGTATATTCGGCGCTGGTATTGTTGTCCCAAGTTGCAATTTGGGTAAATCCTCCAGTGGCTCTGTTAGAACGCATGATTCGATAACCTTGCGCAACATCTCCGCTGGGCGCTGTCCAATTCAATCGGATATAAGACACACCCGGTGTGGCAGTTAATTCGGTTGGCGCCGCCGGAACGGGATGAGGCTTGTAGGGCGATTTATCCCCATCAAGTGTGTAGTACAATGTACCACCTCCAAAGAAATCAGCATCGCCCAAGCCTTCAGGACGCGCTAATTCGGCCATTGCTTTGACATAGGGTGTTTCTAAACCTTTCTTCACATGATAATAATTGTAAAGCATTTCATATACAGGAGATTGGCGTATTCTATTGGCATCGGCAGAGCCGGCAATATAGCTAAAGTTATCGTTGATACAGTTATTCCAATACGCCCATGGAACATCCTTATGATTGAGATTGAATTTGCAATAGTATTCAAATCCCGCCAACAAACGATTGTCTAAATAAGCATACAACGATTCGTCTCCCTGATTGTATGCCGTCTGTGCCATTTCGGCCAAACAAGCCGGACCGATAGTTGCATGAGGTTGGTCGCGTCCCATTTCAGCAATCTGACCGGTTGACTGGAAGATAGCATTTGGCAGACTGCCATTGCCCACACCGTTTTTGTAATAATTCACAGCTTCATCAAATTTAGCTTCATCCTCACAAAAGACAGCGATTCCCATAATAGAGGCTGCTGCCGGAGAATCCCAACTGGCCGGTCGTCCGCAATTTCCCAAGAAATTATGACAAGCCGGATAAAAATACTGCAGCGCCATTGTCTTGAATTTGGCCTGATCGGCAGCGCTCCAACCCGGATATATCCGTAGTAACTCCGCTGCTTGCATAAAGTTATTGATTGGCAACTGAAATAATTCGCCACTTGCTACTTCGCTGACTGTATTTGCCCACGAATTACATATTCTGACGGCACAATCGGCATATTTTGTATCGCCCGATATATACCACCGCAGGGTGTTGACGTATGCCACATGCGCATCAAGCGAGGCGCGTTGACGAGGTCCCGAACCGCCAATATTTGCCGAAGGCCCGGCATTATGAGCGCCTTGCGCTTTTGAGTCGTTAATCAACAGATTCCAACTCTCTATCCAAGGAGACTCCATGGCTGCCACTTTCGCTTTCATCCGGTCTAAATCGGCTTGGTTAAGCAAACCTCCCGGGTGAACAAATACGCGCTGTGCTACCACCTGATTAACATTTATACATAGAAAAGCGATCCATGCAACGATAGTAAGTAATTTTTTTTTCTTCATGATAATTTAATATTAAAAAAGACACACCTCTTCGCTGTGAAGAGGCGTGTCTTTTATTTAACGAATTTAATAATCTTACAACCTCTATTTTACTATCACTTTAGTTGTGATACTCTTGCCTTCGTTAATTACATTTACGATATAAAATCCTTGGCTCAAAGGTATAAACGAACCATCCGAGATAGCGGTGTTCTTGCTTACAAGTGTGCCTAACAAGTTATATACATTTACCGTAGCTGTGCTGATACCGGTTACTTTAATTCCACCTGCGGTTGATATTACGCCAACTGAAGCTGATGAAACTTCGTTTATGCCTGACAAATTGCCGAATTTCACTATATCCCAGATAGCTTCTTTTGCAGGTGATGTAGAAAATACGGTTGCACCGGTTTCTTCATTTACAGCGAACATCAAGCTCCAATTATTTCTCACATTGTAGAGACAATAAGCGGCGCCATCGTAGTAAATCGAGTGATTACGCCATGTATAATTGTCGCCGGTAGCGCTTTGTGCAGTTACCGTACCACCCACTCCAAACTGTCCGTTTTCCATTACATGTCCGGCTAAATCGGTTTCGTACGTCCAAGTATCTCCATCCAATTCCGAAACAATGGTATAACGTGCCGGATTCAAACTATTAGCATTGACATTATACTGAATATTCCATACTTGTCCTGTTTGTTCGGTTAATGATTCGGTGTGTAATACCTGAAGCGTCAACGCTCCGCGTGTATTGCTGTTCAAATCGTAAACCGTAGGAGATGTCAGGTAATAATTTGTACCTTTCACACGCAGATAATACAGTCCTGATTCAAATACATTTTGAGCATCAGCCGCTTCCGACATGAGAAGGAAAATCTTCGATCCCTTAAATGTGGCTAATGCAGCCTTCAATGAAGTGATTTCAATTTCGATAAAAGGTTGAGCCGCTGTTGCAGCAGATACAAGCGCTTGTGATTTTGCTATGGCAGTTTCCAAAGCTTCTTTTGCAGCCTCAGGATAAGAACCTGCCTCATCGCCTATAGTTACTGTGGCAATAAACGCATTCGCTTCGCCAATCAAAGCGCTCAATTCGGTGAAATCTCCGGCAGCGCCATACGGATTGTAATATGCGCCAGATGCTTCGGCATCCGCTGTGCTATAATAATGATCGCCGTCTTCTGTCGAAAGTACATAAAGACGATCCCATATACTACCGCCATTTCCGTTTGAATTAGAAGTGTAAGCATCTTCTTCAAAAGTAATCCGGTCGCCGGCTTTCATGTTTACATAAAAATCGGAAGATTTGGGAACTAAACCGTCTCCGGCATTTCTATTTCCATATTCTACATCGAATCCCATGGTTACTTCTTTAGCAATTGTACTAGCTCCTTCCGGCAAGAAGCGGAAGCGTGCCCAGAACGGATTTTGTAAGTTCGGGTTGATTGTCAACCTGCGGATGGTTGCACCTACACGGTAAACGCCATCAACAGGGGCGGTAAAGTAAATAACCGGAGATTTGGTTGTTGTCGGGTGTATATTTCCGTCAGATGCCACAAACATCCACTCTCCTGCCCCATCATACCAGGCATTGGCGTTTTTCCATTGACCACTTGCGTTATATGTTCCACCTTCTATACCAAATACTTTATATACGCCATTGGTAGGCACATAAGTACCAAAATCCCAAACGGATGCTACATCTTTGCTGAAAATAGCGGCATGTTCCGCAGCTTGTTCTTCGGTATAGGGGAAAAGCCGGTAGTTACCTTGTGCGGTATAGTCAATCGTAATTTTGGAAGCATCGAATACGATTTTGGCCTCTTCTAATTTGGCAAGATATACAACGGCATTCATACCTGTAATAGCATTATTGTCATACATAGTATTAATTTCGGCCAAAAGCGCTTGCACTATGGCTACGGCAGTAGGAGGATATTGGCCATATTCATAACCAATATTAGCATTGTTTACATAGGCTTCCAGCTCATCGTATGCTTCCCACATTGGGTCAAGAGCCGAGTCATCATAAGGGTCGCAATAGGATGTTACCCCTTTAGCCTCACTTTCCGATACTTTTTCTATTTTCAACTCTTTCCAATTGGTACGTCCCCAAGCATCACGCGCCCACGAAGAAGTTTGTACGATAGGAATTTGGCGACAATCAATTTCAAATGAAACAATGTCGTTTGCTTCTGCTTTGAATGCAAATACAAAGGATTCTGGAGTGTTGGGCGTAAATCTGGGTAAAGTTTCGCGAATGTCTGCCCAAACGGCATCGCCATAGTCAATCTGTGTACTATTGTCGCCAAACGAAACTTCATTGCTCATGGTGGATAAAGCATTTACTTTGGTTTCCCCTTTATAACGGAAACGTGTCAATGCTTTCAAAGGGATGCCAACACCGCCATCTTGCCGTTGCAAGGTGTAGTTTACCTTGTAGTAACCATTGGCGGGCGCTTTAAACGAGATAATAGAAGTTGCTTCCTTGGTAGGATACACTTCAAAATCTTCGGAAACGTAGGGCCAGTAGGTCAATGCAGGACGACCGGCAGGACGAATAGAATCGGCCCAAGCAAAGCGTTTGTTTGCTTGCCAAATATTGTCGCCGCCAATTGCAAGATTTTCGGCTTCGCCCAATTTCACGCCATTTATCCACTCAGGGACATAGATGTCATACCAGTTCACAACGCTTGAATCGGTGTATAGCGTCAGGGCTTTATAGTCGCCCGAAGCATACGTGTAGCGTTCAAAACTCCATTCGGGACCACCACCTGCTTGAAATGTTGCCGGAGTCATCTGTCGCAAATCATACGTTTGCGCAAATAAAGAAAACGAAAACAGCATCATAATAGATGCCAAAAGTAGATTTTTCTTTTTCATGGATACTTAGTTTAATGTAATTATATAAAATCAATAAATTCCTCTTCTATTTTTCAAAATAATATTCTTGAAAATCATATATCTTTTTCACATCCCCACCGTGCATAATTCCGTCTTTAATAATTTGATTGGTTTTTGCAATCTCATTTTGAACTTTGCGATATAAATTCATAGGAATTCCTCTTTGTTCGGCGTCAGACCGAGTCAATGTAAGCAGATAAAGATTCTGTGTCAGGCAGATATTAGGCGCTATTTCGCTAAAAAACAGGGAATCGCCGTCGAAAGAAGCCCTCAAATTTCCCATAAAAATGCTGTCAACCGGATTTGCGACCAAGGAGTTGTCGTTGGTATGTGTGTCTGAACAGGCAAATAATGAGCCTATAAACACACAAAACAGGATAGCAGATATAATTCTATTCGTCATATATATATTTTTCGTTTTTATATATAATACGAATACAAAATACAAATTCCCCAAAATGGATGAAAAAAAATTATTTTTCTTCTGTTGATTCGCCTTTTTTCATTTGCGCATACTGCGAAGGGGTCATGTTGAACATTTCTTTAAAATAATTACTGAAGTATTTCTGGGTGTTAAATCCTACCATTAAGGAAATTTCCGACACAGTCAGTTGGCTCGAGCTTAACAAACTGGCTGCCCGTTTCATTCGGATAGTACGAATAAAGTCGGAGGGCGTTTGCCCGATTATGGATTGCATCTTCCGGTATAAATGGGTGCGATCCATCCCGACCTCTTTACTCAGCGATTCTACCGAGAATTCCGTATTACTCATATTCTTCTCCACACATTCCAATGCTTTCGCAATTAATTGTTCGTCGAGCGAAGTGATGGTTATCGTTTTCGGATTTACTTCGATATTCTTAATAAAAGTTTCTTTCCTTTTTTCTCGTTGTTCCAGCAATTTAGTAATCCGCATCAATAGCGTATCCAGATTAAAAGGTTTTGAGATATACGAATCGGCTCCAACCTCATACCCACTGGTGCGATATTCCGGCGATTTTTTTGCTGTCAGCAAAATAACCGGTATGTGCGACAGTTCAATATCTGTTTTTATTTCTTTACACATTTCCAGTCCATCCATCCTCGGCATCATCACATCACTGATTATTAAATCGGGATGATAGTTCTGAGCCATCTCTAAACCTTCCAAACCGTCAGCTGCCGGTATCACGTTGTACATATCAGAGAGTATATTGACAAGGTATTCGCGAAATTTATCATTATCCTCTACCACCAAGAGCGTTACCTCTTTGCGATTTACCGACAGATCGGCATCCAAAACCGGAACTTCCGATTTTTCGGGATGCTCCTCTATTTCTGTTTCCGGTATAAAAAATTCGCTCAAACCATCCGGAATGAAAAAGACAAAAGAACTTCCTTCTTTCACTTTACTCTCTACCGTGATACTCCCTTTGTGTAACTCAATATATTCCTTCACAAGGTGCAGACCTATGCCGCTACCGGTATTCATATTGACTGAGGGATTTTTGGAATTTCGCGTTTGATAAAAGCGGGTAAATACATTCGACAAATCTTTTTCCTCAATTCCCACACCGGAATCTTCCACCGCGATAACAAGCGAATGGTCGGCATCTAATCCGGCATGTATTCCGATTTTTCCGCCATCCGGCGTAAATTTAAAGGCATTGGACAGTAGGTTATTCATTACCTTGTGCATTTTTTCCTGATCAAAATAGAAAAGGGTATTTTCAACATCTTGAGTATCTAATTCAAAACGAATATTCTTTTGAGAGACAACTTCGCCAAAAGACAAATAGATAGATTCTAAAAATGCCGGAACATCAACTAAGGTTACATTCAAATGTTCTCCTTTTTGTTCCAATCGACGAAAATCCAAGAGTTGATTAACCATATTCAATAAATCCTGGGCGCTTTGGTGGACTAATTTCAGTTGGTTACGAATAGACAGGTCTTCCACTTTTTTCAGTAACACTTCGAGCGGAATAATAATCAGCGTTAATGGCGTTCGAAATTCATGGCTGATGTTAGTGAAAAACCGAAATTTCATTTCATCCAGTTTTTGCTGCTCCATACGGTTTAATTCTTCCTGTTCCATTATTAATTTTCCGCGTTTTTTTGAGGTATAAGCTTTAATTCCGTATCCTGTAATGGAGGCCGTGAAAAGGATGTAAGTTAAATAAGCCCACCATGTAGCCCAAAATGGAGGTCGGATAATAATGTCTATTTCCGACAGTTTTCCCCAATGTTTACTCGTATTGGCGGCATAAACTTCAAAGGTATATTTCCCCGGAGAAAGAGCTGTATAAGTAACCTTTCCCAATCCATCCGGATTTTGTGTTTCCAGCCATTCTTCATCCAGCCCTTTCAACCTGTATTTGTAATAGGTTTGACTTGGATTTACATAATTTAAAGCCGAAAATTCAAGCGTTATATAGTTTTCATCATAGTTTAGCCTTAGTTCTTTTAATGAAGATATGGGAGTGTTTACTAACCTGTTAAACAGGCTGAATCGTACAAAAACAGGTTGTAAATTCTCTAATCCCCAGGCAATGGAATTCGTATTCAATCCGTTTAATTCAGTCATTCCGCCAAAATACAACATCCCATCCGGCATCGCAAGCGCAGAACGTTCCAGTATTTCTCCGTGTTGAACGCCATCAAAATGATTGAGAGAGAAAAAGAGGTAGTTATATCCTTGCTCTCCTTTTTCAAGTCGTATTCTCACTATACCATTGGATGTGGCTACCCAAATATCCTTATTGGGGTCTTCCGTTACCGTTTGAATGCAATTATTCGGCAATCCGTCTTCTACAAAAAAATGACGAGTTGCATTATTTTTCGGATTCCAAACATTCAATCCGTCTTGTGTTCCAAACCAAACCAGTCCTCTGCTATCTATAAAATTACAATTATATTTTCGGCTGCTGTGATTGTAGATGGAATCTTCGGGAAACCGGTCGGGTCGAGGGGTATATAATTCATCTTTCTTGAAATCATAAAAAAATATTCCATTCTGAGAAGCGACCAACATTTTCTCCTCATTGAACGTAATGGTGTGAGTTAATGTACGGAACCGTTTTATTTGCGGAAACTGTTTATCTAAGGGTGTAAATTCTTTCTTTTCCGGGTCAAATCGTCCCAGATTATTCAGTTCGTTGCAAATATATAAAGTTCCGTCAAGCGATTCGTAACAAAACCGGACATTATTGTCCACAAAACCGGTTACATTTTCTTTTCTGTAATTAGATATTTTGCCCTTGTCGATACAATATATCCCATCATACAATGTGGACAACCAGATGCGTCCTTTGGAATCTTTCATCAATTGCATGCAGAACTGGGTATTTAATCCCGACAGATAAGGTTTAACCTTCCTCTCTGAGGGAGAATACAAAAGAACGCCCTTATACATACCGCACAAAATATCCCCATTGTCCAAACTCAACAAAGTGCGAACACCGCCTGCATTGGCAAAGTTGCATTCATTAAATAATGGATGAACCACTATCTCATTTGGATGATAATATAACAAGCCATTACTAAATGTTGCCAGCCACATTCCTCCTTTGGAATCACGGCATACTCCCATCAGATTATCTTCGATTTCGCCTCCTCCTCTTATCTGTAAGGAAGTATAATGGGCTACTTCTTCCCTGTCAAAATTATATATCCACAATCCTGTTCGGGAGGTTGCCCATAAATTATTTGCCTTATCCAAGGTAAAATCATACAATGATATACAAGATAATATTTCACTCCATTCCTTCTTGTGAATGTTGTATTGGAACAATCCTCCGGCATCTCCATTGATTAAAACCAAGAAGTTATTGTCATCCAGTTTCTTCGAAAAATAGCGTCTTAGTTGTGGTGTAATCTTTTTTGAGAGGTAATTATCGTTGTATAAAAAAGTGCGGGTAGTGAAGTTAAAACAACGCATACCTCCTTTCGAGAAAAAGAAATAAAAATTATTTCCCATTTGAGTTACATCCACTATGGAGCCATAATCAATCACATCAACAAGAAACCCATCATAGATTAATACTGCCGGATTCTTCCAATCGTAAAAAAATAATTGATTTCGCTCTGTAAAGAGCCATGCGTTTTTATCTTCATCTAAAAAGAAATTCAATAAGCGATCGTTTACTCCACATTGGGTAAAAATATCATTTATATCGTAGATGTATTCGTAGGTTTTAAGATCAAGTAACGATAAACCATAATTATCTTTTATCCATAACCGGTTGAAAGGATCAATATATTCTCTGTCGCAGTCAGAACTTGTCCAAATATACGACTTATTCAAATCGCGCCGCAGAAACTGAAAACTACTGGCATCATACAAACTGATCATTCCATCGGTTTTCACTATCATACGACCGTCCAATCCTTCAACGATACGCCGAACCTGATTGTTATACAATCCGTTATCACTATTGATAAGTTTGAATTGATAAAAGTCATTACCACAAACAGTTGTAACAAACAGCAAGAAAAAAACTATCTGAAAGAATTTCAAGTTTTTCATGATTGTAGATATTTTGCGTACAAATATAAAAAAATACTCGCAAAATATATCGAAAATAAAAAAAGGACTATATTCGGGGAATTTTATTATCTCATTCGTATTATGTAAAAGCGAACAATATGAACGACGAATTATTATATCGATTTATTGCCGGAAAAACGACCCCTGCGGAGGATGAAATTGTTGCCGGATGGATAGAATTTTCAGAAGAAAACTTCCAATATTTTCAGAATGAAGTGTCTTTTTTCAATCTGATTAACTGGAATATGGGGGAGTTGGCTCCTGAATTGTCATGGGAAGATTTTATAGTTAAATACAAAATAAAAAACATCATTTAAGAAATGAAAAATAAGCAATTAAAAAAAACAATGCTGCTGGCAATAATGTGTTGCTGCAGTCTCGTAAATTATGCACAGAAAAAAACAGAATATGGTATTACGCAACAACCCATAGAAAAGATGAATTGGATGTTGGATGCCAAGTATGGTATGTTCATCCATTGGGGCTTATATGCCGGCCCCGGAAAGGGAGAATGGTATATGGAAAACAAGGGAATCTCGCCGGAAGAATACCGTAAATTAGCCTATCCTGAAAGTGGAAATGAGTATTTTGCCGCCGACAAATTTGATGCCGAAGAGTGGGCCAGAATAGCCAAAGCCTCAGGGATGAAATATATGAACTTCGTAACACAACACCACGATGGGTATGCGCTTTTTGAAAGCAGTTATATGAATGCTTTTACGAGTAAACAAACCCACAACCGAGATTTTGTGAAAGAGTATGTGGATGCCTGCCGCAAATACGATTTGAAAGTAGGACTTTATAAAACCCTTATCAATTGGCGTTTCCCTGGTTATTATGATGTAACAGGCAAGGATTGTAAAAAGAATAAATTTGGATATACCACCGATTTCTCCCACAAGGAAAATGCACGCTTGATGAAGGAAGAATTGTATTGTCAGGTAAAAGAATTAATGACTAAATATGGAAAGATAGACCAAATTTTTTGGGATGGCGGTTGGCTGGCGCAACAAGGTAGCGATGCCGATGCTGCTTACTTCTGGGAATCGGGCAAATACCTCGACTCCGGCAATGAATGGCCTATAAATCCTTATTTTCAAGACATAGAAGAGTACACCGGGAAACCCTTGGGCTTAATGGGTATGGTGCGCAAATATCAACCGGATATACTTGTTAATCCACGGTCGGGCTGGATGGGTGATTTCAAATCGGAAGAAGGGCCACATGCCGTAACCGGCAATGTCCGCAACGAAGAGGTGTGGGAAAAATGCATGCCTTTGGTGTCAGCTTGGGGCTACACCCCCGTGATGGAAGACAGTGCAAAAGTGATGAAAAGCCGCGCAATCAACCGGATGCTAGCCGATTGCGTTATCCGAAATATCACGCTGCTTATCAATGTGGGTCCCGATAGACATGGAGTTATCCCTAAACCTATTGTCAACGAACTGCTAAAGACCGGACAATGGCTCGAAAAAGTCGGAGAGGCCGTTTACGGCACACGTGGCGGCCCATGGAATCCCAAAGACGGACAATATGGATTTGCCTACAAAGGAAATACAATTTATGTATATCTGTTAGAGGGCTACAATGAAAATACATTCACATTGTCGGCTGTGGATAAAGGCCGGAAAGTAGTAAAAGCATACCTCGTTGACGATAAAAAACGACTGAAAGCAAAGCAGAACAATACCGGCGAAATAAGCATTTCAGGATTTGATAGAAAAGATAATGAGATTCAGATTATTGCCATCGAATTAAATAAAAATGTAGTGAAGTAATCATCTATTATGAGCAAAAATAAAATTATCATTTTTCTGTTGACAATAGTTTCTTGCTATTATGCACAAGCACAAAATACAGAGGTTATTGCGTTGAGCGACAGAGAATTCGATAACAAAGATTTGGTATTCAATATAAAAGTCAGCCCCCTGTTTCAGAACTATTTCAGTTTGAAATTTGGGGGTTCCGACACCAGCAACGAGGTGAATGTTGTTTGGATTGACGGAAAACAAATCGGTTATCAAAGGCACGGCGATTATGCCCCCATCAACCGGGGATACAGTAATCCCTTGCCCGACCGGTTTTTCTATTCCACCATTATGCTGCCGTATTCGATGACGAAAGGAAAAGAATCGGTGGAAATTACCATCAAATCGCTGAGCAGCAGACAAAGAGAAAAGCGAAAAATTTACCAAGCCTATTCACATATCAATCCCTGCATTGATGTTTCCAACGAGCAACAAGGCGAACTGAATCTTAGCGATAAAAATGCCATTCTTGCCGAGGACATTCCCGAAGTGGAGAAGCAAGAGTGGTTGCAAGCTCACCGCCAAAAGCAACTGGACGATTTCAATGCTTTTTCGGATAGACTGGATAAAAGCCCTGATGCCAAAATATCCATCGAAAAATACAGAGACGACCTCCGGTATTATGCATCGGTTTTAATGCAAACTTGGTCGCCGGCACAAACAAATGCCGAAAAGAAAAGAGCCTTATTGCGTATATTTCAGGTAATTGACAATTATGTGAAAGATTACTATGCCGATACGCGCTTGGTGGTACACGGCGGACATCAAGGCGATTGGGGTGGCTATCTGGGCGCGTTGGGCGATGTGCTATACATCGTAGAACCGCTTATTGCCGACGACACGGTGTTGGGAAAAGCGGCTTTCAATCGTTTGTTGAATGAATCGTTTGTTACCAACACGGTTGAAGATAAATTCTCGCTGGCAGGCTTGGATTGGAACGGAAACGAATTAAACAGGAAAGAAGCTTGGGAACGCGCCTTGAAAGCCAATTTCGATTTTGCCCGCGCCCGCCTGTCCTACATCTACAATCAGGTATATTACACCTACGAAGGCGCCTGGAAAGCGCACGAAGGGCTGCGCATCATCGGCTCGGATTTTTACGAAGGCAAAGAAAGAAGCCATCAGATATTGAGAACAGCCTTGGGAATCGGTCCGTTTTTGGGCGAAGAAGTACTCGTGAGCGCCGATGGCCGGGATTTAGACCTGTATCATTCCTTGTTTTACCACGACTGGCAAGCCTTTTTTACCGACGATTTCCTTCAAGTGGTGGCAAAAGGAAAAGCAAAAAGCAAATTGGATGCATCAGGCAATATCGTGCGGCGGCTTCCTTATGGGAAACACTATACGGGAATCACTCAGGCAGGTCTGACACGCGAAAACGGCTATGTAGGAAATTACGGCGAAACGCCAAACTACCTGCCCGAATGGTTTTACCGGACGCTCAACCACCCTGGCGATGAGGCGCTGAATGATGATATATTGAAATTGGCGTTGCAAAATCTTCACGCCCGCAGCTTTACCCGCTATACCTCGTTGGATGAGAGGGGAAAACGGATTATGCGGATGCAACAGGTATTGGACGAACGCAACGCCGCTTATCCGGGGATGTACGCCTATGCCACACGCGTCAGTACGGCAAAGGCCATGCACTATGCTTCGCTGGAACACTATATGGCTGCTCACCCCGAGCGTTATGCTTCTCCGCAATGGAACACCTGTTGGGAATATGCCGCCGAAGCGGTGGGCTTTGCACAACAGCAATTGATGGACAGGCAATTCTTTTCAAGGAACAATCGGGGCGGAATTATAAATGTAGGAAAATATGATTTCTACTTGCCCGAAACGTATGAATATATCACAGCCAAACGAGCCGGATACGACCGCTTCGGACAAGTGGAAGCAGGGAAAGTGCACCCGCTGACCGATTTCGATTATTATACGCCCGGCGAAGTAACTAAATTGAAAATACAACCCTCCGATTATAAACAGTTTGCATGGGTGGATGTGGACGATATGATGGCTTGCGTCAGAGATGGAGAAACTGTGATTTCGGGTGTGTTTAACATGCTGAACAGGGCTTTTGCCGGCAACGGGAAAATCCATGCTCAATATAAAAATTACGACCAGATTGTTCAGGTTGCCACGCGGGCAAAGTTCCAATATCAGGATTATTACCTGCGGATGAATAGCCCGGATGTTGATTTCATGACGGATATAAAGTATATTTTTCAAACGCCTCCGCTGGCTCTTTCCGGCGAAATATGCCCGATTACCTATCAACCGGGAGTAGGCAAAATTGTCCGCGAAAATTTTGAAGTCGATAATCCGTATTCTGCCTATCCCGATTACCTCGAAGCGCAGTATGGCGACTATTTATTCGTCTTCAACACAACCCGCTCAGAGTACGGAAACGAACAGAGTTTTGAAGTAGAACTACCCGGTGCGTATAGGAAAAAGCAAGTATTAGACCTGGTTTCCGGAAAGATGTTGCCGGTAAAGCAAGGTAAAATTACCATACAGGCTCGTTCGGCATTCGTATTGAAATTAGATAAGGCATCCAATACAAATAGCAAACCTTATCCTGTTGATTTTGTAGCGGCATTGGCAGGAAACAACCGGGCGGTAATCAACTGGAAATCGGCTTCAGGCGCCAAATCGTATATCCTCAAGCGTTCGCCGGAAGAAAACGGCAACTACGAAATTGTTGCCAAAGATATTAAAGGCGATTATTTTACGGATGAAAATGCAAAAAACGGAACGACCCTCTATTACAAGGTGGTTGCCGTGAATGATAAGGGGCAATCCTGGGATTCTTACCGGGCGAAAGTTGAATTAAACAACCCTACGATTGAAAGCAACACCTCCTTAGAGTGGCGTGATGATAAAATAGGTATCAGCAGGGGAAGAGCAAAAGTGGAAGGCACGAAAATCACGATTCAAACCGATGAAGGGAAAGGCTTGGGCGAAGGAGACGATTACATGATTGATACGCGGAATATCGAAGATTCGTTTCTGTTTGTCAATACGGTAGTGCATGGAGATGCGGAGATAAGCGCAAAACTGTTCCCCTCCAACGGTCAGATGAGCGGATTGATGTTGCGCGACCGCTTATCGGCAGATACCCGCTACATCTTTTTGGGTTGCGACAAGTTTGGCAATATCCTGTTTCAGAACCGGACAAAAGATTCCCGGCGCGAATATACCAATCACAAGATAAGTCCGTTCAGTTACTCCCTAATTACTCAAACAATTTGGCAATATCCCTGGCTGAAATTGGTTCGTCAGGCCGACAACCACATCATCGCAGGATACATGTCTAAAGATGGGCAAAACTGGGAGAAAATCGCCGATTTATTTACGCCTTTTCCCCTGAGTGTTTATGCAGGAGTTGGCGCCGCAAATACACCAAACGCTATTTTTGAAGAAGTTACTATTAAATAAAAGCATATATGAAAATATTAATTTGGGTTGCTCTATTTCTATGCATTATACCGGTGCAAGCACAAAAAATCGTACTGCATCCGGCGCCGAAGGAACTCATATATTCCAAGCATAATGACGATTTTACCGTACAAGTTCGTACTCCGAACAAGGAATGGTTAGACTTATTCGAGTATTTGGTCAGAGTGGATTTAGATACCAACTCGGATGCCTCCATGGTTCAATTTGATTTTGAAGGAAAAGTTGAACTGAGAGTGAGAGTAAATAACGGAATCATTCATGATGTGAAGATTCGTCCGTTGAATGAAAACATAAAACATTCTGTTTCGGGAAATAATATCTATTTTACGTTAGACAAGCCAGCCAAATTATCGCTCGAAGTAAATGGCGACCGATTGCACAATCTGCATATTTTTGCCAATGAATTGGAAAAAGAAGTTCCATCACGCGATGCCCCTGATGTCTTGTATTTCGGTGCAGGAGTGCATAAACCGGCTGATGCACCCGGAAACAGTTTCAATATATCGTCAAATACAACGGTTTATTTAGCTCCCGGAGCCGTTATTCAAGGAAAATTTGTTTGCAACAACGTAGAAAATGTGCGGTTTATTGGGCGAGGTATCATCATGGAACCTCAACGAGGATTTGAACTTACCCATTCAAAAAATATAGAAATTGATGGAATAACCGTCATTAATCCCGCTCATTATACTGTTTACGGGGGACAATCGGTCGGTTTGAAAATTCATAATCTCAAATCATTCAGCAATAAGGGTTGGAGTGACGGAATAGACTTGATGAGTTGTTCGGAGGTAACAATTGACGATATTTTTATGCGCAATTCGGATGATTGCATTGCCATATATGCACACCGGTGGAATTATTATGGCGATGTCCGCAATTACAAAATAAGCCGGGCTATCCTGTGGGCAGACGTTGCACATCCTATCAATATCGGATTGCATGGAGACACATCTATCGAAGGCAATACTATCGAAAATCTACATTTTTCGGATATTGACATTTTAGAGCATGACGAAGATGACCCTGATTATCAGGGATGCATGGCATTCAGTGAATCCGACCATAATCTGATTCAGGAAGTTATGTTTGAAAATGTGCGTATTGAGGATATTCAAGAAGGACAACTGCTGAGCATTCGGGTTTTGTATAACGAAAAATACAGTACGGGGCCGGGCAGAAAAATCAGAAATGTTACATTCAAAGATATTTTCTACAACGGCGAAGGTGAAAATCCCTCCATTATCGAAGGATTCAGTGATGCCAATAATGTTGAGAACGTAGTTTTTGATAATATTGTGATTAACGGAAAGAAAATCAAATCGTTGGATGAGGGAAATATTAAGATTGGTAAATTTACTAAAAACATCAAAATACGATTATGAAAAAAACAGGTTTTGTATTATGCTTGTTGTTTCTATTTTTAAACCTGTCGGCAGCCGAATGGCAGTGGTCGGCAGCAATTACAAACGAAATTTCGGGAGAAACAAATGACCATCCACGTGCTTTCTTGTGGGCGCCATCTGACTGTAAACAGGTTAATGGCATCGTTGTTGGTATGCACAATATGCAGGAAGAAGGTATTTTTGAACACAAGGAATTCCGAAAAACAATGGCTGAAATTGGCTTTGCCGAAATTTGGGTAACACCCGGATTCGGTCAATTATTTGATGTAACCAAAGGAGACCAAACAGCTTTTGATGAAATTCTATACACATTGGCCGAGGTATCGGGTTATTCCGAAATAAAGTATGCACCTGTTGTACCTATCGGACACTCGGCTTATGCCACTTATCCATGGAACTACGCCGCATGGAATCCCGACAAAACATTGGCAATACTTTCTGTTCACGGCGATGCTCCTCAGACCAACCTCACCGGTTGCGGTCGTCCGAATTTGGATTGGGAAAATCGCACAACAGACGGTATTCCCGGCTTGATGGTTATGGGCGAATATGAATGGTGGGAGGACCGCCTAACTCCGGCTTTTGCTTATAAAAACAAGCATCCACAATCGCCTGTTTCATTATTAGCAGATGCAGGACACGGACATTTTGACTATTCGGACAGCATGGTCAAATATTTGGCGTTATTTGTCAAGAAAGCAGCATATTATCGTTTGCCCACAGAAACGCCATTGGATAAACCGGTAAAACTAAAACCCATTGATCCGGCTTCCGGCTGGCTTGCCGACCGTTGGCATCCCGAACAAACGCCCCCCTCGGCAAAAGCCGCACCTTATCATCAATACAAAGGCGATAAATCGACCGCTTTCTGGTATTTTGACAAGGAAATGGCAACCGAAACCGAAAACTTCTATGCCGTAGCGCGAGGGAAAAAAAGCCAATACATCAGTTTTATGCAAAACAACGAACTGCTGTCATTTAACGAAAAACTACATGCACGCATCAATGCCAGGTTTGAGCCGGAAAACGATGGACTTACTTTTCATATTTCGGCAACATTTACAGATTCATTAAGACACAAACTTGTTTCCAATCATTCAAATCAAGGGACAATTAGTATTGACCGCATCTGTGGCCCTATCGAAAAAATAAACGACAGCACATTTACCGTCCGCTTTTACCGCATGGGACTGAACAATCGGAAACGAACCGGAGATATATGGTTAATTGCTCGCCATAATGGCGATGCTGTTTACAAAAGTACCGTTCAACAGCTCAATCTCCATATTCCTCATAAAAATACGGAAGGCAAAGAACAACATATCTCATTTCCGACATTGGGAAGCGTAGTGGCAGGAACAGAATCTATTGCATTGAATGCCACATCCGACAGCGGATTGCCGGTTTATTACTATCTGAAAGAAGGACCGGCTGAGGTAGAAGGAAATAGAATTATCTTCACAAAAATACCGCCAAAAGCCAAGTTTCCGCTGAAAGTAACTGTTGTTGCCTGGCAATATGGACGGGCTGTTGGCGAAAAAATTCAAACTGCCGCACCCGTAGAACGAAGCTTTTATATTACTCAACAGGATTTTTCTTCGCTTGAAAAAAAAATTACGAGTTGGGTGGACAGCGCTTATTACGATGGAGCCTCTTTAATGATTGCCAAAGACAATCGAATCATCTATTCGGCCTTACTGGGCAATCATACTCCCGAAACGGTTTTGCATATCGCTTCTGCCGGAAAATGGCTGGCCGCAGCCACAATTGCTGCCGTTGTGGATGACAGAAAACTATCGTGGGACGATAAAGTCAAAAAATATCTTCCCGAGTTTAAAGATATAAAAGGCGAAGCAAGTTTGCGTCAACTATTGTCGCACACTTCCGGATACCCCGATTACCAACCCGAAAACAGGCATCGTGATGATTATCAAACATTGGAAGAATCGGTAAAACACATAGTGAATCTTCCTGCCGATACTTTACCCGGAACTAAATTCAGATACGGCGGATTAGCCATGCAGGTAGCCGGACGAATGGCGGAAATTGCTACCGGAAAAGACTGGGAAACCCTTTTTCAAGAAAAAATTGCTCAGCCCTTGCAAATGCGATACACGCATTTTACACCGGTCAGTCAAGAAAGCGGATTTAGCCCAATGTTGGGTGGAAGCGCTTATACTTCTGCTCCCGATTATATGAACTTTTTGAATATGATTTTCAATCGTGGCGTTTTTCAAGAACAACGAATCCTTTCGGAAGAGTCTATCCGTGAAATGCAAGCCGACCAAGTCAAACAAGCCCTTGTTCATCAGCCCGAATATGTGATGAATGCCCGGCAAAACATTCATAAGGGTATTTATGGCTTAGGCGAATGGCGCGAAGAAATTGATGAAAACGGAGAAGCAGTCTTAATCAGCAGTCCCGGTTGGGCCGGCGCCTATTCTTGGATTGACAAGAAAAATAATATCTATGGCTTTTTTCTGGCGAAAGTAAATGTGCACAAAGCAAATGCCGATGGCTTTTCCTCTTTTTATTCAAGCCCCGAATTGGTCAAAATGGTTAGAAACGCACTTGCTCCAACCGTACTGAAAGAAACAGAGACCACGGTGTCTTCGCCTGATGGCAAGCAGGTTTTTACTTTCTATCAAAAGAAAAATGCCAACGGAACATTGGAACAGTTTTACAAGATAGATTTTGATAGCCAGCCGCTTGTTCTGGAATCGAAATTAGATATTCAATTGGACAATCATATTTGGGAACGTGCTTTGGCTAAATTTTGGAAGCAACCCAAAAATTGGAACGATTTAATGGTTTTCGATAAAGTCGAAACCGCTTCACACAACGAAACATGGAAACCTTTATATGGCGAACGTTCCGAAATAAAAGACAATTACAATGCCGCAACGATTCATTTCTCCCGCCGTGATAATTCCGGCTATAAAATGAACATCGAAGTACGCGCCTATAATGAAGGTATTGCTTTCCGTTATTCTTTCCCGATGCACCCCGAAGCCATTTATCATAAAGTAATATCTGAAAATACTGAATTTACGATGCCTGAGGGAACAACCGCTTGGTGGACACAATGGGCGCAAGCGCCGTATTATGAGCAGCCGTTGAAAGATTGGGAAGATGAAAGTGAACGTCCTTTGACCCTGAAACTTTCAGATAATCTGTATGCCTGCATCACAGAGGCTAAGCAGACAGATTTTCCAAAAACCGCATTCAAACTTTCGAATGATAAAAAAAATACCATTCAAACATCTTTATATGGAAGTTCGGATATGGTAACACCATTCGGAACACCTTGGCGAGTTGTTATGGCATCCAATCGCTTAGGTCAGTTGCTCGAAAACAATGATATTTTATTGAACCTGAATGATGTCAATAAGATTGTTGATGCAGATTGGATAAAACCAGGAAAAATTATGAGAGAAACTACCCTGACTACTCTTAACGCTAAAGATTGTATTGATTTTTGTGCCAACCACCATATGCAATACATCTTGTTTGACTGGAAATGGTATGGTCCTTCTTTCGATTTTAATTCGGATGCAAGCAGGGTTGTTATCCCCGGTTTGGATATGAAAGAAGTGGTTGCTTACGGAAAATCCAAAGGAATCGGTGTTTGGCTATATGTCAACCAACATGCCCTGCAATATCAGGCGGACAGAATATTTCCGATTTATAAAGAATGGGGTATAGCAGGGGTCAAATTCGGTTTCGTGCAATTCAAAACGCAAGGCTGGGCAACCTGGGTACACGATTTGGTTAAAAAAGCCGCCGACAATCATCTGATGGTCAATATCCACGACGAATACCGCCCGACAGGTTTCAGCCGGACTTATCCCAACTTATTGACGCAAGAAGGCATTCGGGGGAACGAAGAATTTCCCGATGCCACTCACAACACAACGCTTCCTTTTACCCGCATGATTGCAGGCGCTGCCGATTATACGGTCTGTTATTTCGACCCGCGCATCAAAAATACACATGCCCACCAGTTGGCGCTTCCAGTCGTTTTTTACAGCCCCTTGCAAACGCTCTACTGGTACGATACTCCCGCACGAATAGAAGATGTTCCCGAATTGGATTTTTTTGATAAGGCGCCGGTTACATGGGACGAGACCCAAGTGATTCATGACAAGATAGGAGAATATGTAACGATTGCCCGCCGCAACAACGAAGATTGGTTTGTTGGTACGATAGGAAACAACGATGCCCGAAAAATAACAACATCGCTCAATTTTCTCAAGAATGGACAAAAGTATGTGGCACATATTTACAATACCGATGAGAGACTACAGACTTCAACGAAGGTGAAAATAACCACAGTGATAGTGGATAATACCACCCTGCTCCCATTCCTGTTGAAAGAAAGAGACGGCTGCGCTATCCGGCTTTCGCCTGCAACAAAAGAAGATTTGAAACAATACAAAGCATATAAAAAGAATACAATTTTATAATCACAAGAAATGAGAAAGATATACTTATTTTTAATAAGCCTTCTTATTTGCGTCCTCGCCAACGGACAAAATATTCCCTTACCGGAAAATCTTCCGCAAGGACATCCCCGTTTGCTGGCAAAAGCACAAGATAAGGGAGCGCTACAAGAGCAATTGAAAAATGAAGTTTGGGCGCAAGAAGTGATGCAAGGTATTACAAAACGTATCAATCCCTATATCGAGAAAGTACAAAGTCAGCCCGATTGGATGCTTTCGCGGTTGATGATGTATTGGAAAAGTAGAGCGACCAATGTCTATATCAAAGGCGGCGTTTATTCTCATGCCGACGGTGAGGCGCCCCTTCCAACCGTCCGCTTCGGAAGTACACGCGGACAGGCTACTGTATATTCTCGTCCGAAAATAGAAGATATTATTCCCTATATGGATGATACCAAAGGCGTTTTCTTTCATAATTCAAAGAAAGAAGGAAATCCGCTTGAATGGGGCGAACAGTCCAATGCTTCGGGTATTGAAGGCATCAACGAGCAGATAATGGGTTTTGCCAAAGACGCGGCTTTTGTTTATTGGCTCACCGATGACGAAAAATACGCTCGATTCGCTTTCGACATTTTCGACACCTACATGATGGGAATGTATTACCGCAATGAACCCATAGACCTGAACAACAGCCACGCCCAAACTTTGGTCGGATTATCCACTTTTGAAGTTATTCAGGAACGTATCCTCAACGAATTAGCTTACACCTACGATTTTCTGTACAATTACATTCAAAAAAAGCATTCGGATAAACCGGAAAAATACGGCGCCACACTCAAAAAATGGATAGATATATCCATCAAAAATGGTGTTCCGCAAAACAATTGGAACCTGCATCAGGCAAAATTTATCCTGAAAGTGGCAATGGCGCTGGAAGACAATAAAAACTATGCCGACAGCAAAGGACGTGCATATTATATCGACTATATTCTGAATAAAACATCTCCCCGTCAATGGTCGTTGACAAAATTCATGGATTATGGCTACGATAAAAATACCGGCGTCTGGGCGGAATGTCCCGGTTATTCGCAAGGAGTAACGAGGGATTTAACGAATTTCATCCGCGATTATGACAATACATTCAATCAAAATCTATTGCCTTATGTTCCGGTGATGAAAACAGCCGTCAGAATGTTGCCGCAATACCTGTTTCCCAACCATCTGATTACCGCTTTTGGCGATACACATTACAGCGGAATAAATACGGAAGCATTCAGTGATATGGTGCGTATTGCTCAAAAATACAACGATAAAGAAACCGAAATTCTGTTTACCAAAATGTATAAACTATTTGATGCCGGACAACAGAAAGAAAACTCACAAAAATTATCGCCACAAATAGCCTCCTTTTTTACAGGCAAACCCTTAGTGTTAAATGATAAAATAGAAAAGGGGAATTTGTCGGATTTTGTTACGCAAACATTCTATGCGCCCAATGTCAGTTGGTTCGTGCAACGCAATAAGTACAATGATAAAGACAAGGGATTAATGATTTCCCAAGTTGCATCCTTAGGCAATCACAGCCATGCCAACGGCGTTTCCATCGAATTATATGGAAAAGGCTATGTATTGGGGGCAGAATCGGGTCTCGGGTCCACTTATTTCCAACCACCCTACAAAGAATATTATTCACAATTTCCGGCGCACAACACGGTAATGGTGGATGGTATGTCTTCTTATCCCGAAATGCTGAGTCATCATGCTTTCGACTTGCTCAGTTGTTATCCGCAGCCTGAACAAAAAGACGGTTATTATCAGGATATTACTTTTTCGGATGTCTATTTTCTGGAACCGGAAAGTCAAAGCGACCAAAACCGTTTTTTGAGCATTGTCCGCACCGGCGAAACAAGCGGTTATTATATCGACATTTTCCGCTCAAAAAAGCAACGTAAAGGCGATAAGTTTCACGATTATTTCTATCACAACTTAGGACAGGAACTTTTTATTCAAAACACAAAAGGGGAAGCCCTGGACTTGCAAGCAAGCGAAGATATGGCTTTTGCCGGCGGACATCTTTTTGCCCTTGATTATATGTGGGACAAACAATCGGCAAAAACCGATGAAGATTATCAGGCAATATGGAAAATGAGTATGCCGAACGGAAATCATATCTACATGAATCTGTGGATGAAAGGCTATCAGGGACGTGAAATATTTTCCATCAAAGCGCCTCCTGCAGAAGCCTATCGCGACAAACACGGCATTCCCTACAAAGTGGAAAAAGAACCCTTTCTGACCATTGCCGCCCGCCAACACGGAGAGGCGTGGAATCGTCCTTTCGTTAGCATTTTTGAACCGACCACCGAAAAGGAAGGAAAATCCATCCTGTCCATAGAATCATTTGAAGTGAAAAATGCTTCATCTGATTTTGTTGGTCTGATTGTGAAAAGCAAACAAGGAAAAACAGATTATATCTTTTCGTCCACAAAAGACGAAAATGTAGCATATAATCAGTTTTCGGCAAAGGCTACATACGCACTAATTAGCACACAAGGCAAAGATTTTATGCTATTTCTGGGTAATGGAACCAGCCTGTCGGCCAATGGATTTACTATTACGGCAACAGAAAAGACAAATGCCGTTTTGCAATACAAAAACGGGGAATATTATTTCTCCTGCGATGCTCAGGTAACAATTACAAACGCTAAAAATAAAAAAAGGACAATGCCTTCAACAGCTTTTCAAGAGATAACATTATGAGAATAAATTTATTAATAATAAGTTTGCTGATTAGTTGTATGGCAAACAGTCAGACCTATAAACCGTCAGTCTGGGTACCTGACCAAAGGAACGGGAGGTATAAAAATCCCATCTTATATGCCGATTATTCCGACCCCGATGTAATAAGGCTGGGGGATGATTACTACATGACGGCTTCCAGTTTCAACTGCGTTCCGGGCCTGCCTATTCTTCATTCAAAGGATTTAATCAATTGGAAAATAGTTAATTATGCTTTGACTGATTTGAAGATGGAAGGCGTTGAACCTGCCTGCTTCTTTGATAAGCCACAACATGGAAAAGGCGTTTGGGCGCCTTGCATCCGCTACCACAACGGCGAATACCTGATATATTGGGGCGACCCCGATTTCGGCATTTATGTCGTAAAAACGAAAGATATTCGGGGTAAATGGGATAAGCCGGTTTTGGTTAAAGCCGGAAAAGGGTTGATAGATCCCAGCCCGTTATTCGATGAGGATGAAAAAGTATATCTGGTACATGCCTGGGCGGGAAGTCGCGCTAAGCTGAATAGTGTATTGACGGTTTGCGAATTGGATGCCAGCGGAACAAAAGTTGCCGGACAGGAAGCCTTGGTCTTTGACGGAAATGATGGCGTTAATCATACGGTTGAAGGCGGAAAATTCTATAAGAAAGACGGCTATTATTACATTCTGGCTCCGGCAGGAGGTGTTGAAAACGGCTGGCAACTGGCGCTCCGTTCTAAAAATGTCAAGGGACCGTATGAGGTGAAACGGGTATTGGCACAAGGAAAAACCACTATCAACGGCCCGCATCAAGGAGGATTGGTGGAAACTCAGACCGGTGAATGGTGGTTTTTGCACTTTCAGGATAAGGGCGCTTATGGACGAATTATTCATTTGCAACCTGTTACATGGAAAGACGGTTGGCCGGTAATGGGCATCAATGACAAGGATTATTGTGGCGAGCCGGTACTCACATACAAAAAACCGAATGTCGGCAAAACTTATCCAATGGAGACACCCGTCGAAAGTGATGAATTTAACACCGCAAATTTAGGTTTGCAATGGCAATGGCACGCCAATCCGCAACAAAGTTGGGGATTTCCTTCTGCCAACGGCTATCTTCGTTTGTATGGTCAATATTATTCGGATAACCACACTAATATGTGGGAAATTCCTAATTTATTGATGCAAAAACTTACCGCTCCCGAATTTATGGCAACAGCAAAAATCAATACCATTTTGCTGAACGATGGAGATAAAGTAGGTTTGATAATCATGGGATGGGATTATTCCTATATTTCCATATCCAAGAAAGGGAACGATTATTTATTGGAACAGGTTGCCTGCCGGGATGCAGAACAAAAAACGCCGGAAAAGAAATTGGCAGAACAAATTTTGAAGAATCCGAATATCAAAGAGAAATACCTCTATCAAACCCGTGTGGAAGATGTGGAAATATACTTTCGCCTAAGCGTTAAAGAAGATGGTATTTGCCGCTTTTCGTACAGTTCCGATGGCAAGAAATTTCAAGCTTTCGGCGAACAATTCAAGGCGCGGCAAGGAAAATGGATAGGAGCAAAAATGGGACTGTTTATCTTGAATAAAACACCCGAAAGTGGCCGGTCGTGGGCCGATATTGATTGGTTTAGAGTAGAAAAATAAAAATTAGAAAGAAATGAAACAAATGACTGTGTTTTTAGGAATGGCGTTATTAATTGCTTCTTGTTGCAAACAGCAAGTTCAAGTATTGGACGTAAACAAAGAATTGGCATATTGCGATACGCAAATTCAAAGGACTTTAATCGAAATTGAAGGCAAAAACCAAATGCCGCGCAACATCATGGACAGCCTGACGACCTGGAAATTAGTTCCTGTTGGAATCGGCGAATGGACAGTTGGCTTTTGGCCCGGAATACTTTGGTATGACTATGAAAATACCCAATCGGAAGAAATAAAAAAGCAAGCCATTGCTTATACCGAATTACTGGAACCCTTGACAAAATCTCCGGCTTACGACCACGATTTGGGATTTCAGATGTTCACAAGTTATGGCAATGCTTACCGCCTGACCGGAAACGAAACCTACAAACAAATTATTCTGAATGCCGCCGATACCTTGGCGACATTATTCAACCCCAAAGTGGGAACAATACTTTCCTGGCCGCGGGAAGTGAAGCCACGCAACTGGCCACACAATACCATCATGGACAATATGATAAATTTGGAAATGCTGTATTGGGCATCCAAAAACGGTGGCGATAAAAAACTGTATGACATTGCTACCCAACATGCCGAAGTTACCATGCAACACCATTTTCGCGAAGACGGCGGCTGTTATCACGTAGCGGTATATGACACCATTGACGGTCATTTTATCAAAGGCGTAACCCATCAGGGCTATGCCGACAGTTCGTTGTGGGCGAGGGGACAGGCATGGGCAATCTATGGTTATACGATGGTTTACCGCGAAACACAAGATAAAAAATTCCTGCGTTTTGCCGAAAAGATAACCGACCTTTATCTGAGTCGCTTGCCTGAAAACGACCCTGTTCCTTATTGGGATTTTGATGACCCGAACATCCCCAATGCACCCAAAGACGCCTCGGCAGCAGCGATTGTAGCCTCGGCTTTACTCGAACTGTCGCAATTGGAAAATAACCGGGAAAAAGGAGAGGAGTATAAAACTTTCGCCGTAAAAATGTTGGAAGAACTTTCGTCCGGCAAGTATCAAAGCCGGGAAAGCAAGCCCTCCTTCTTGCTCCATTCAACAGGGCATCATCCCGCCGGTTCGGAAATAGACGCCTCGATTAATTATGCGGATTATTATTATATTGAGGCGTTGACGAGGTATAAAAATCAAACGAAGTAAAAGAGATACAAATGAAAGTCATTGGCTAAATCAAGTCTGATGAGCCTCAGCCCTCTGCTGCCCCGTAGGGGGGATCAAAAAAGCCTCCCCTACGGGTAGGTTGGAGGGGCTTCCATATAAATATCCTGACATGCAAGTGCTAAGAGAAATCAGTCTAATTAAATTGTTTATTAAATATGGATATTAAATATGAATATGAATATGTCAAGGGATTGCCTGGGAAAGTGGTCCCTTGATTTGTTTTGGGTTCAAAGTTTTTGGCCGCGGCTTGGCACGATTCTAGTAACGTCAACATCATTCGAGCTTTTTATAAAACTCGTCTTGATAATTTTTCCCGATCGGGATTCGTTGTCCTCCAATTTTTACCACATTGCGTTCGATGCTTTCTATTTTGTTCAGGGAAACAATAAACGATTTGTGTATGCGCTGAAAATGCTCGGAAGGCAACAGTTTTTCCAGTTGGGAAAATGTTTGAAGGGTCATTATTTTGGCGCGATTGGTTACAATACGCAAATACGCGCCCATCCCTTCAATATAAAGTATGTCGCAGAAATCAATCCGTTCCATCCGGTATTCGGTTTTCACAAACAGGTAGGTCTTGGGCGATTTCAGGGCTAAGTCGGCTTGCACCTTGTCTATGGCTTTCAGAAAACGCTCGAAGGAATAGGGCTTTAGCAAATAGTCGGTAACGTTATGCTCAAAACCATGTATGGCATATTCGCTGTAAGCCGAAACAATGATAATTTTGGGCGGAAACTGCACAGCCTCCAAAAATTGCAAACCCGTGAACTGTTCCATCTGAATATCGAGAAAAACCAAATCGACTTTCTGTGTTTGCATAAAAGAGATGGCTTCGATTCCGTTGTCGAACGAAGCCAATAAATTCAACAGAGGAACCTGCCGGATAAACCTGTCCAACTTTTCAACTGCCAGAGGGGTATCTTCAACAATAATACAATTAATCATCGGCATCTATAATTAACGAGATACAAAATAAATCATTCTTTTTGTCAATCTGCAAAGAATATTTATTTGGATAAAGAATTTCCAGGCGGCGCTTGACTGTATCCAAGCCGATTCCACTGGATGAATCGCTGGAAATCGGATGATTGTCGTCCGAAATATTGCTCGATTGAAAACAAATTCGCTTGTTGATAATATTGAAAGAAAAACGAATGGCCTGTTTCTTATCCTTATCGGTGCAATGCTTAAAGGCATTCTCGATAAACGGAATAAACAGCATCGGAGCCACTTTTATGTCCGCCGGATTTCCCGAAACCGAATATTCGACCAATTGAGTATTCGCATACTGAAGTTTTTGCAGTTTCATGTAATTCTCAATATACTCAAGCTCTTTTTGGAGCAAAACCCGTTCGGGCCTGGTTTCGTAAAGCATATAGCGCATCATGTCCGACAATTCAATCAGCGATTGCGAAGCATGATTCGGATTGGTTTTGATAAGGCTGTCGATATTGTTCAGCGTATTGAACAGGAAATGAGGATTAATCTGATTTTTGAGCAAAGCCAGTTCGCTCTGCAAGCTTTGCTTTTCCAACTCCTTGTTTTGCAGGTTTTTCCTAAACCAGTCGAAACCCAAATAAAACAGGACAGCATAAAAAGAATATTTAAACACCGAGAGGAAAGCATAAATATTGCCGAAAATGCTTGATTTCTCCATAAAAAAAGGAAAAACAAACGCTATAACATAGATTAGAAGAAACCAGATAAAGTTCTTTTTGTTTTTAACCCCTAACTCCGCTTAATTTAGGTAGTCTATTTGAATTTTGGCGAACAGCCTCTGTGTTTTCTGGGTGATTTCGGACAGGCGCCATTGGTTTCTTATCTTCATTTTGTAAATTGCTTTTGAGAGTTCGATAATATCTTTTGGCGAGTGTTTTGATAACTGTTCGGCTTGCAGCAGGCGCGAATACAATTTGTAGTAAGCTATCATTGCCAAGAAGTTGGCAAAGAGCCAACCCTCCATCACATAGCGGTTCTGCA